>JANMUC010000625.1:0-6853 GCA_031391225.1 Deinococcales bacterium | reverse complement strand
CGCTCGCGACCGACGGCGAGATTTCCGTGGTGGGGCGGGCGGGCGGCAGAGCGAAGACGCCAATAACTATGGCGATCAGGATGACCTGCCAGAATGTGCGAATGCGAATGATCATAGATCCTCCAAAATGAATGGCGTTGCGCACCTGATCATCGTGATGCTCGAGCACCAAACCGTTCAAGTACGACCCGCGCCAGAGTTGGGTGTCAAAATGCTCGAGAAACACTTCGGCGTCAGATTGAAGGCTGCCAAGGGCATAGCCTTTCAGGGTGGTTTGAATGGTCTGCTGTCCAAAAATGGATCGCACTTGACGCACGACCTCTTTTAAGGACGAATAGCCCCGAGTTTCATCGGTGTCGGGATAAAGCACGTCAAACAACTCGAGTTTGCCGACTTCGCTGCGCCCCGCAATCCGAGCCTCGAGTAAGACTGCCAGCAATTCCTGGCGTTTTTGTCCTTTGACTGGGGTTTTGATGCCGTCTACATCAATTTGGACGGCACCCAGAACCTCCAAGGTGGTATTTGAGGTTGGTGCTTTGGGTTCGGTGGCTGGCTCGAGTTCTGGGAAAAGCCGTCCAATCAGTTTTAAACCGTTCTGTAAGCCGTGCTGTTCAAACCAGGCTTTTCGCTGTTGAACTTGATCAACGTTGTTGGTCAGGCGATCCAATTCCAGACCAAACATCTGCGCCCCGATGGCATCACCCAATTTTTGCGCCTCGAGTTCCAGATTTTGCAGCAAACTGCCAGCACGAGGATCGCCAAGTTGCACCAGAGCATACGCCTCGACTGCCAGAAATTGTTGACTCAAGGCAGGTAAATTGAATTGCTCGAGTTTACCCAGACCCTCTCTGGCAATATGCAGAGCTTGCTTGGGATCGCCAGCCCAAGTTTGTGCCAAGCCCAAAATTGCCAAACCCTGCAATTCATGGCGCGGATTGCCACTTTTTTTGCCGCACTCGAGCGCCGCCTGCGCGTGTCTGAGCGCCAGAATTCCGCCGTAAGCGGGTCGCCAATCGCGGTACAGTTTTTCAAAAGCGCTTTCGCAATCCAGCAAATACACGTTTGTATCCGTCCGCGCCAAAACCGCATGAGCCTCGAGCAGCATCGCCTCGGCTTGTTCATACTCGCCAAGGTCGGTCAGAGCGCCCGCATAAGCCACCTGCGCGATCACGTAGGCGGTGCTGTCACCAAGTTGGCGGCAAAGGCTGAGTGCCTCCAAAAGACAGTTCATGCGCTCAAAGTAACGTCCAAGGTACTCGAGCGCCAGAGCACGGTTGAACACGGCGGCGTCCATCAGGCGCAAATCCGAAATTTCTGCCGCCAATTGATAAACGCGTTGGTTGAGTTGATCCATGCGTTCAAAATCGTTTTTGAAATACGCCACCACCCCAGCGGCTTTGAACAACACCAGTCGGTCGCCGTGATTTAAATTTTGCTCGAGGTACGGAGCCAGCAATTGCTCTGCCTCTTCGGGTCTGCCGAGGCTGGCAAGTGAAACCGCCACACGGTGGAGCGTATTAGCGTCGCTGTGCTTTAGCAAATCGGGATTCTGATCTAAAATCTCGAGCGCCCCAACATGATTGCCAGCAATTGAACGCAGTTGCAACCGTCTTGCCAGCCACAAGGGACTGGCTTGCTCATTGGGGGTCAGGCGTTCCAGGTTGAGTTCGGCTTGTGCGCCCTGCAACTGAACCGCCTGCAATTCGGCAATCAAAAAGATAGCATCGCCCCTAAACTGTTTTGAGCTGCTGGCAATCTCGGCAAGGCGCATCGCCTGAGGGACATCGCTGTGTCTTAATCCCTGGGCGGCTTGAAAAGCCAAACTGGCACGAATTTCACCAACCCCAAAAGCGCTTGCCTCCGCCAAGAAGCGACTGGCTTGAACCGGACGGTTGGCGGATCGAGCACTCTGGGCGGCACGTTGCAGCAAATCGATGGCGCTTTGGGCGGGCAGTTCTGCCAAAGCCACCAAATGCGCTGCCGCCTCAACATCATTGGTTTTGAGAATCTCGAGGGCGTGACGTGCCAGTTGACGACGGGATTCGGCTGCCAGATTGCCCAGCCCAAGTTCGCGGTACAAGGGATGGGCAAATTCGCCGTGTCTTAAAATTCCGTGTCCCTCGAGTTCGGTCTGTAAAACTTGCAATTCTTGGGGGCTAAGCGCCAAAACCTCGAGAAGAACCGCATTCGGCGCTCGAAAACCGAGCATTGCCTTGACCCCAATCAAACGCTCGAGGTCTGAATTCTGGTAGGCAGCCTGCAAGACCCGTTCGATCAACGCCTCGACGGTCACAGGCACAATCTCTCGTTCTGGGTCGCGCCAACGCCAGCGTTTGCCGTCATTGTACAAAAAACCTTGACGCGACAAAAAACGAAAATACTCGAGCGTAAACAGCGGATTGCCCAGCGCCCGTAAAAACACCCAACCCTGCGCCTCGGGCGGCAATGGCGCGGCGGCTTCAAGCTCGAGCAACCGCGCGGTTTCCAAACGGTTCAAAGGCTCGAGCCTGATGGTTTCAAACGGCGGAAGGGGTTTGCTGCGGCTGGTCACGATCAAACCCACGCCAGGCAAATGCAAAACCTTCTGCGCCAACGCCAAAATCAGTTCAGTCCGTTCGGTACTGGCTTCGTGAAGGTCTTCGATGTGAAGCACAAACGGGCTGAGTTTGTCCAAGAAGCTGCTGAATAACTCGAGCTGCTGCGCTTTTGAAAGTGTTTCCCCGTGCTCGAGTTGGTCCAGCAAAGCACGCGCCCAAGCTGGAAGTTGCTGAGGTTGCGGCAAGGTTTGCAACATGTCACGCAAACTTTGGCTGGCATGAACTTGCGCACTTGCCAAGGGTGTTTGCGCTAACAAACGCCTGACACCAAACGTCTTGCCAATCCCAGGATCGCCCCAGAGCACCGTCGCCAAACCGGGACGAAACGAATTCAAACCCATCAGCCGTTTGGCAAGGTTTTGAAGGGCATCGTTCTGGTTGGTGGCAACAGATTGCGGCATTGCTCTTTTAGAATAACGCAGAACCATGAAACCTTTTGATTTGCATCTCAAAATGTCAGAATGAGTCATGCAAGTATTGGTTTTGAATTGTGGCAGCTCGAGTTTGAAGTACGCGATCTTCGAGATGGAATCCGAGCAGGTGCTGACCAAAGGTCTGATAGAGCGTATCGGCTCGAGCGCCGCGAGTTTAAAACGTGGACCGCTCGAGCCTGTGGGCATTGATGCGCCCGACCACACGGCAGCCATTGCGGCGGTGGTGGCACTCGAGGATTTTAGCCTTGTTCGAGCGGTGGGACACCGCGTGGTGCATGGCGGCGAGGCTTTCACCGAACCAGTCCAGATCACGGATGCGGTCATGAGGGCGCTCGAGGCAAATGCGCACCTTGCGCCCTTGCACAACCCGCCCAACATCGCTGGCATTCGGGCGGCACAACTGGCATTGCCTGGGCTGCCCAATGTGGCGGTTTTTGACACTGGTTTTCATGCCACACTGCCCGCCAAAGCCTTTTTGTACGCCATTCCCAAAGCATTGTATGAACAAGACAAAATTCGGCGTTACGGTTTTCATGGCACAAGCCACCAATACGTTGCCGCCAAAGCTGCCACAATCCTCGAGAAGCCGCTTGAAAGCTTAAAACTGGTATCCCTCCATCTTGGCAACGGCGCGAGCGCCTGCGCGATCCTGCACGGCTCGAGCGTGGATACCAGCATGGGTTTCACGCCACTCGAGGGACTGGTCATGGGAACGCGCAGCGGAGATTTGGATGCAGGCGTGGTGCTCGAGCTTTCAAAACGCAATGGCATTCCCCAAACCCTCGAGATGCTGAACAAAAATTCTGGAATGCAAGGACTTTCAGGCTCGAGCGACCTGCGCGACGTGTCAGCCAAAGCTGAGATGGGCGATCTTTGGGCGCAAAATGCGCTCGAGGTTTTTGCTTACCGTGTGCAAAAAATCATTGGTGCTTACGCCGCCGCCATGAACGGACTCGATGCCGTGATTTTTACGGCTGGCGTCGGTGAAAATGACCGCAAAATGCGAGCCAGAATTTTGACCAACATGTCGTTTTTGGGACTTGAACTCGATGCCAACGCCAACGCCCAAAACGCCACCATCATCTCGAGCGGCACGTCTCGAGCCAAAGCTTTGGTGATTCCCACCAACGAAGAATGGGCGATTGCCGACGCCACGTCAAAACTGATTTTGGCTTAACAGGAGGCAAACATGGAATTTGAGCTTGAACACGCCATCAACATTCTGAATCGCACGTCAACGGTGTTAAGAGACTTGCTGCAAGACTTGCCACCTGCCTTTATTGAAAACAATGAAGGCGAAAACACTTGGAATCCATTCGATGTCATTGGACACCTGATTTACGGCGAGCAAGTCAACTGGATTCCTCGAGCCAAAATGATCCTCGAGTTTGGAATGGACAAAACTTTTACGCCATTTGACCGTTTCGCCCAATTTGAAGCCAGCAAAGGCAAAACCATGCCAGAATTGCTCGAGAAATTCGAGAGGTTAAGGCAAGAAAACATTGTGACCCTTAAAGAAATGCAGCTCAGTGCCCAAGACCTCGAGAAACCTGGCAACCACCCAGAATTTGGCAGCATCACCCTGGCGCAACTGCTCGCCACCTGGGTCGCGCACGACCTGGATCACATCGTGCAAATCTCGAGGGTGATGGCAAAAAATTACCGAGACGCCGTTGGACCTTGGCAAGCCTATTTAAAAATCATGAAATAAAGTTCCAAACTCAAACCCGACCAACTCGAGACTTCCCTGAACTGCAAGCCGCCCTGGGGTAAGTGGACTTTAGGGTATCTTGTTCCCATGCTTGCAGTTCAAAACAGTCTGGTTGCCCGAAAAAAGCAATTGTCTGCCGGGACAAAACGATTGCTCGAACGCTTAAACGGCGTGGCTTCAGGTTTTCGTAGTGTTGCTATTGGTGTGGTTGCCGATGCAGGCATGGGTAAAACCTTCACCGTTTCGCAAATCATCAATGCCCTACCTTGCAATCAGGTCATCATTCCAGCAGCAGAGCCTTTACGTTGGTTACATTTAAGACTCCCAACGCTTTCCAAAAAAATCCCCATTTGGGCTTCAAATGTACTCGAGCAACTCAGAAACAATCAAAACCTTCCTGAAAAAACTGTAGCTCAAGCGCTTCATGCTTACTTCAACGCGCTTGCTCCAGTGGTGGTGCATCTCGAGGATATACACGAAACAAGCACCGAGCAATTGGCATTGTGGACTGAACTGGCAAAGATGTTAAATCATGGCAAAGGCATTGGTTTAATTGCCACCAGCCGAACAGCTTTGCCTGCCGTATATCAAGAATTTAGACTGCAAAGCCTCGAGTTACAGGCAGTACAAGACGTGCTGCAAAATTTAACCCCGCACATCTTGCCGCTCGAAGCAGTGACTTGGATTTATCAAAAAAGTTTAGGCAATCCTTTGTTCACACTCGAGTTTTATCAACACAGCTTGCGGCAAGGGTACTTATCAATCTTTGAACAACAATGGTTATGGCGTGAACCTCGAGCCTCAAATGTGATCCCAAAAGATTTAGAAACCACCATCATGGATCGTTTAGAACAAATTGCCTTGTTAAGTCCACAACCAAATCTGTTAAAACAAGTCTTACTGACCTTGGCATTGCTGCCAGAAGTACAAAGTTTAAAAGACAACGTGTACTCGAATTGGTCTGAAGCATTAAAAGACGTGTTTGATTTGGAATTGTTAACAACTGGATTATGGTCAGAAAATCAATTCGTGCATCCTTTGTACGCCGAAGTGTTGCGCTCGCAAATGTGGCTTCAAGAACGAACCTTTGTGGCTCGAGATTTACTGCCCATGACCCTCGAAATTGCTCCAGAGTTTATGAAACGCCTTGTGCTGGCGGCGCAACTCGAGCCTCAAGAAGCCCTGAAGATTTGGCAGCAAGTGGCTGTCATGACCGAAAAACAACCCTTGGTGGCTGGTCGAGCTTTGGCTGCGGCTGTTGATTTATCTCAAGGTGAAACTCGAGCCGATATTGCGCTTAGGGCTTCTCAGTTGTTGCGCCAAGCAGATTTACCAGAAGCTTTGCGCTGTATTACTTTGGCTCGAGCAATCTTGCCAAATGATTTTCAAATAGCATTGCAACATGCCAGTATTCTGGTGAGTGGCGGACAGTTTGATGTTGCAACCCAAATCCTGGATACGTTCTCAGGGGAGCAATTAAATGAACTGGAGTATTTGCGTTTAAGAATGTTGATCTTTTCCAGAAAAGGAATCCATCAAAATACATTGACCCTGTGGGATTCAATGTGTATTCACCCACAACCTTTTCATGTTTATTTGCATGATAAAATTGCTCTTGCCTTGATGATGCTTAATCGTCATCTTGAAGCCCAAGAATTGATCCAAACAACATTAAAAAATGACCTCACAATTAACTACGAGATTTCTTTAATCAATGTTTTGGGCAATAGTTTAAGACGAGTCGGAAAATTCCCCCAAGCATTAGAGGTATTTAATACCGGATTTGCCAAACTTCAATTGCAAGACCCAAACCAAGAAATGTTAGGAAATCAAGAATTACTTTACAATAATCGTGGAATTCTTTTTATGCACATTGGGCAAATAGAATCTGCGATTGAAGATTTGGAAAAATGTGTTCAATTCAACCAGAAACTCGGCGATCCTTTTCGCATGGCATTGAGTCAATCAAATCTTTGTGCTTTTTTAATTGAAGTCGCAGAATTTGAACGAATTGAAGAACTGCTGCTTTCCTCGTATCAAATCCAGAAGCTTTCACCGACCCGAGAATTGCTTGGAACGCTCGAAAATTTTTGTTTATTGTACGCAGAATG
>JANMUC010000578.1:0-3277 GCA_031391225.1 Deinococcales bacterium | reverse complement strand
ATTGGGTCTTCATAAAGCAGAGGGGATTCGCCGACCAAACTTTTGGCATACGCACCAACGCCACCTTTTTCAAAAAAGGTTTCGGTCTTGAGATGCCCATCGCGTTCGTCGGTCAGGACGATTTTGATGCCGCCGACCAAGAATGCCAATTCGCGCAAACGACGACGAATGCGGTTGTATTCCCAGTGCGGTTCGATGTTCTTAAAAATTTCTGGATCGGGTTTGAAACTGACTCTTGTGCCGTTGCGATTGTCAGGATTTGCACCAACGATTGATAGGGGTTCTTTGACAAGACCCTGCTCGAAAACGATGCGGTACAAGTCTTTGCCTTTGGCAACATCGATTTTTAAATAGGTTGAAAGTGCGTTAACCACCGTCGCGCCCACACCGTGCAAACCGCCCGAAACCTTATAGGCGCTCGAGTCGAATTTTCCACCACCGTGCAACTCGGTAAACACAACCTCGACGGCTGGACGACCACCTTCTGAAGCCATGACGTCCACTGGAATACCGCGTCCGTTATCGGTAATCGTGATCGCTTCGTCTTTGTGAATCGTGACCGTAACCGTATCGGCAAATCCCGCTTGGCATTCGTCAATCGCGTTGTCCACGATTTCGGACAGCAATTGATGGAAACCGTCAATGCCCGTACCACCCTGCAAGTACATGCCTGGGCGCAAACGAACGCCTTCCATGCCCTTGAGCACTTTGATGTTATCGGCGGTGTAATTATCGCTTCCCTCGAGCAACGCTTCTGGGCTTAAACCAACATCCTCGAGTTCGATGATGTCATGTACGACTGGTTGTTCTAACAGTGTTTCCTGGCTGGCTTGATCGCTCATGCTTTCTCCTTTTGACCCAAAAAAGGCGGGTCGCTTCGTGTTGTGCGAAGTTTTAGATCATTTGGGCACTCAAAAAATCGGCTCGAGTTTAAACTCGAGGCTCGAGTACGTTGAGTTCGGGCGGTTTTTCGCCTGAAACAGAATTATACCCCACAAGACCATATCTTGCAAGCGCTTTATTTGCGTGCTGAACGCATTATTTCTGTGTCGAGGAAGTTGTGCAGTACACGTTTCGGAGCGCAGAAAAAACACGTCAGACACAGGGTTTCTCGAGAGGACAAAAACCTATTGACTGGAATTGCATGACTACCCGATTTACTCGGAGTGGGTGAACACAAGGTTCACCCCTACAGAACAACGTTTTTTAAATACTTGGAGGCTTATTTTATCGGTGAAAAGCGGAATTCACGTCCTACCAAATTCCCATTGCTCGAGATGTCATTTTTTAGGCACGAAAGCCCCGCAGCAAAAACGATAGAATGCAGTCATGGCAGGATTGATTCTTCCCCTCAGTATTGTGCTTCTGGTCGCCTTCGCAGGCTTGTGTATTCTCGCGCTGCTCAACCTTAAAAAAACCGAATTGCCCCCGTATTACTCGAGCATCCTGAACGTCACCCACGGCATTTATGCGCTCAATTTTGTGAATGCCTTGATCGCTGGCGGCGGTCAACTTGGAATGCGGTATGCGCTCGAGTACCTGCTGGTTTATGTGGGTGCTGGGGTTTTGTACACCCGTGGCTTGCTGCCAGGAGGCTTCATGTGGCGCATCCTAACCAATCCGCCCAAAATCCCGCAAGGCATGGCGCAAGGCATGGGATGGTGCTTTGCAGCCATTCTGGGATACGTTTTCTTCTGGTTTAGCAAAGGGGCAAGGTTAAACTAAAAACAGCGCATCAAGTATCTCGAGGGGGAAATCATGGAAACCAAAAAATCTCGAGGTCAAGATGTCATTCAAGTGCTCGAGGGTGAATACGCACTCATCAGCTTGCCAGCCGACTCGAGTTTGACGCTGCCCATTGGTGGCAACCTGAAAATTGTGATTCACGACCCAGTCGAAATTACGCTGGTGCTCGAGGTCAGCGCTTGGGAAAAAATTGCAGCACAACATTTAAGTGCCAAGGTTGGGCGTGGCTACCGTGCCATTCGACTCTCGCAAGATTTTCCGCTCGAGACGGTGGGTGTCATGGCAAAACTGACTGGTGCTTTGGCGCAAGCTGGCGTGAGCATCATGGCATACAGCACTTACAAAACCGATGTGGTGCTGGTCAGATCGTGGGAGTTGACGCAAGCGGTTGGGGTGCTTTGGGATTTACGGTTTTGAAACTCGAGAATTTGAATCAAATGCTTAAATTTCATTTATAAATTCGTTTAAGAACAAAGCAGTTCGTTTCAATCCTTGAAGGTCAAACACCTCAAGCATTTCCAATTGGGTTAATGACGGTCTGGTCAATCCAGAACGTTGCTTTTTTATCGCAGCGAGTACCAATGCCGTGTCGATCTCGAGCAACTGCATGACAAAAACATCTGGATGAATTGACTCGAGGTTGTAATTTACGAGTTCTTTGCTTGGGAAGTGTTTAAGGTTCATGGTCACAATCAAATTTGCCTCGCCACGAATTGCCGCAGCAAGCACGTGTCGGTCATCAAGGTCAGGAAGGTTGAGGCTTGAAATCAAATCCTCAAAATCTGTGACCAATGCGTCATCAACATGTGCGTTCATCAAAGCTCGAGTTCTGGTAATTTGTGCGCTGGTTAAATCTGGGCGATCCTCAAGTAGGTTACGTGTCCACTCATCGTGGATTAGATTTGACCACCTTGCGTTGAACACTCTGGTTTGTGCCAAGTGCATGAGGAGGTCACGGAGTGGTGCTGGATACAAAACACTGGCGTCGAGCAATGCAATCACGCTTTAGACCTGCGATTGCGTGGCATTGAACCATCAGGCAGTGGATGTGGTACGGGATCATTTTTGCCATAACCCATGCGCAATTCTTGGGCTTGTGCAACCAATTCACGCAATGCCTCTTCACGCAAACGATCCAGTTTCAATTTGAATCCGAGCACATCCTCAAGCCCAATCCGACGGTGCGAACCAATCAAAGAAAATGGGATTTCACCTTCCTCGAGCCGTTTAATCAAATGCGGTCTGGAAACTCCAATCAAATCGGCGGCTTGTTGGGTGGTCAGTTGCGTTTCAAGGGGCGTGACCGCCACCGCATGTCCTTGTGCAATTTCTGACAGAACGCGTTGCAAAATTTGCACAGCACTAGAAGGCAGAATGATGGTTTCGCCGTTGATCTTAAAACTCAGTTCTTGTTGTCCCAGCTTGGCAAGTTGGTTGCTCGAGATTCGAGCAAGTTTGGCATCGTGCGGATTGGGTGGGCTGATGGTCATGGAGGTCATGAAATCATGCTACAAAATAATCGCAATAAACG
>JANMUC010000054.1:0-3916 GCA_031391225.1 Deinococcales bacterium | reverse complement strand
ATGAAAAACTGAACGGCGGCGACCTGATTGGTTTGGAACCCAATTTGGTGCAACCAACCAAAACGGGTTTGAGTTTAAAGCTCGAGCCTTACAGCGAAACATCTACGCTTCAAGCTGCAATAAAATCCAATGTTGTCCTAAAAAGTTTAATTGAATCTAAACAAGCCCGTTAAAAATCAAATCATGATTGAAACTCGAGTTGCGAATTGACTCGGGTTTTAATTTTTGAGTGTTACAAAATCCTGACCAATTTTGATGGTCAAATCTGCCCCCAGCACACCCTCGCCGCTGACCAATGCCTCGCCCACACCAAGAAAACGGCGTGTCGCCCGAGCTTCCTCGAGGTTGAGGTTTGAGAGGATGGTGGTCAGTTTTGGGTTTCCTGGGTTGCTGCTTGACGCGAAAACATTCTGAAAACCAGCCGCTCGCAATCTTGCAATTGCCAGATTTTGTAAATTTGTATCATCTGCCACCACTGCCACCGACAAGTTTTTGACCTCTCGAGCCTCGAATTGATTGGTGCCGCGCAAGTGCTTGACCACCAGATTTTGAATCGCCTGATTGTCAGGCAGCCAGAAACTCTTGCCGCCCAAACGTCCAAAGTCACCAGGCAACAACAAGGTGTCGGTGCGAGGGCGCGACAGTAAAAATCCTAACGCCGTCCCAACATGCTCGCGTTTTAAATTGGTGCGGGTGTTGGTTTCGATGGCTTTGGCAACTCCTGGCAACGCCAGAAGACCCGCAGGCGATTTCAGACGCTCAAGCAGCGCCCGCATGAAGGCTTGTTGACGTTGCGTGCGACCAATATCGCCCAGGTTGTCATGGCGAAAACGCAAGAAACCCTCGGCTTGAGCGCCATTTAAATGCTGCAAGCCAGGCTTCAAATGGATCTCGAGTTTGGCGGCGGTGTCGCTGTAATCCATCGCTTGAGGGACAAAAATATCAATGCCACCCAAAGCGTTGACCAGCGCCCTAGAGCCATCAATTGAGACCAGTAAATACCCATTGATTGGAATGCCGAGCAAACCTTCTATCGCCCGTACGCTCGCCTCCGGACCACCCAAAATCGCGGCATTGATCTTGTCGTTCGCTCGAGTTCCAGCCCCGACGCGCGTGTCCCTTGGGACAGACAACAATTTAAGCGCATGTTGTTGTGGATTCAGTTGCACCACAATCATGGTGTCGGTCAAGCCCGAAAAATCTTCAATAGCCCTAGTGTGATAACCGCTGTAATTGTGGCTGACGCCCGCCAACAAAAAGGTGACTGGCATTTTGGGCGCGTTAGGCAATGCCGCAAAACGCTGAATCATGCTCCAGGCGGGTGCAGCCCAAACCACCACTGCAACCAGACCCGCCAGCAACAGCCACGGCAGCACACGAACTTTTTTACGTTTTACCGGATTAACTTGCAAAAACCACCTCGAGAGACGGGTTCTTTTGAACCACGCCAAAAGTGTAACCCAAGATCGTGAAGATCAACTCATCAAAAAACCTGACTCGAGAAGCTCGAGTCAGGTTGAGAAAATTGGGTTTTTGCGAGGTTAAATTGGAGCCAAAGTGATGTCTGCACCAGCCACAGGAGTGCTTCCGTTGTAAACAACAGCATCTTTCTGCCCGCCTAAGTCGCCACCGTCACAAGCCAAAGCATTGGAATTTTTGTTGATACATGCCACAAGTCGGTACGTTCCAGCCTCCAAGCTCGAGAAGCCCCCACGTTTTGCGGTCAGGGTGTAGGTCGTGCTGCCAACACTGTTGTCAAGGTCAACGACGACACGACCACTCTTGGGATTGGTTGGATCATACTTGGTACCATCAAAGAAATCGGCGTAGACGTAAACAGTGGTTTTGGCTGGCGGTGGAGCAGTCGGATTGGTGGCTTTGCGCAGTGCCAAACCGGCTTGCAGCAACCCAGAACCGAAGGTACTGGCTGCACCCAAATTCCTGGCGGTGCTGGTCAAAATTTCACGCACTTGCACACGGGTTAAGGCTGGGTTTTTGCTGAGCATCAGACCAGCAATCGCAGCCACCTGCGGGGTTGCTTCCGAAGTTCCTGAAAGTTTTCCATACGTGGTGGGGCTTGCAAAATTGGTTGAGGTGATCTGCTCGCCTGGGGCAACCAGTGCCAATTGCGGACCTTGAGCGCTGAAGCTCGAGATGCCATTGGTTTTGTTGACGCTACCCACTGCAATCACATTGGCATTGCGGGCTGGGTAGTAAACACCGACACTTGCATCGTTGCTGTTACCGGCTGCCGAAACAATAACCGCACCTTTGCCAATGGCGTAAGTGATTGCATCATCAATTCCAGCATCAGTTCCACCAACAGCGAAAGCAATACCCAAGCTTAAATTAATCACTTTCGAGCCTTGATCGGCAGCGTAACGGATGGCTTTTGCCAAGGTGCTAGTTGGACTGGCTGCGCCTTGGTTGTCGTAACCAAAGACTTTAACGACCAAGATTTTGCCCGTCCAAGCCAAACCGCTCACGCCTTTGGCATTGTTGGTCGCCGCAGCGATAATACCAGCGGTTGATGTGCCGTGTCCTGCATTGGCAATCGGTTGACCCGTACCGTCCAAAGCTGGCAATTCACTAGGGTCATTGTCTTCAGTGCAAGTTAAATTGTTAAACGTTCCACAAAAGTCTTTACCAGGTGTAAAACGTCCAATCAGGTCTTCGTGATCGGTCTTGATGCCTGTATCCAAAACGGCAATCAAGTTATCGGTCAAATCTTTTTGGACTGCCCAACCCGCTTGGGCGTCAATTTGCACCAAGTAATCCTGAGCATCGTAATTGGCATCGTTTGGTGTTGGCAGCGCCATTGGACGGTAAATGTACTCGGGTTGAGCGATCAAACCCGTTTGTTGCGCCACTCGAGCCGCAAACGACTGTTCGGATTCACCACTTGGCACGGTCAAACTCGAGATATTTTCTGAAACGTTGCGCACCTGCACGCCGCGCAGTCCAGCGGCGCGAGTATTGGCATTAGAACCAATCAACAGAATGCTGCCCTTCACATGCGGCGCATTCCAGTCAATCACACCAGAATTGATGGCTCGAGCCTCGCCAGTACGGGTTGCTTCGGGCGCACTTGAAGCCAAAAGTGCCGGATTGACCGTTACCTTGCCCGAAATTCCGGCGGTGCCCTGCGCGATGATGGTGATGTTTAAGGTTCCAAAATCGCTTGGGTTGGCGATGCTGGTGGCTTTGATAGTAACGATAGGATTGGCAGGAACCGCAGCGGGAGCCTTGTAATTGCCATTGGCATCAATACTGCCCTCCGCTGGAATTCGATCCCAGGTGACCGCCACCACTTTGCCCGTCTCGTCAGTCGCCACGAACTGAATCGTCGAACTGACTGCCACCGAAACGCCCGTCGCCGCACCCGCCTGTGGTTTCAGCAACAAGTTTTCCTTGGGTGGCGCGGGTGGACAAGCCACCAACAGACCCGCCAGTACCAAGCCGAGAGGGATTAGATTCGCCAAACCGTTTTTCTTAAATCGCATCAATGGTTTCATGTACCCAGTTTTGAGCTTGTTTGTGCGTTCGCGGTGAAGAGAACCTTAATAAACTTTAGCTTCAGTCTTGGGTTTATGCTCATTGTTAAGAATTCTATTGGAACTTTTCAATGTTCAGTGGCGTAACACTACCAGGAGTTATTTTTATGAATGAACGCAAATTGTCCCGTTACCGCCAAGATCGTATTTTGGGAGGTGTTGCCAGTGGACTCGCTGCCTACTTGGGGGTGCATCCCGCCTTGGTACGTTTTTTTCTGGTCTTTGCCGCTCTGGGTTTAATTACCGTGCCAAGAATTGATGCCCTGGTCGTGATTGCGTACTTTGCCGCCTGGGCGCTGATTGCAGAGGTACAACCCGACCTCGAGATTGAAGTGAAACCCCTGATGCCTGGTCTGGTGCGT
>JANMUC010000052.1:0-4140 GCA_031391225.1 Deinococcales bacterium | reverse complement strand
GGCGGCAACCAAATTGACGTTGGCAATCAAACCACCCTCGAGCGGCGTGGGAGCATCAACCCGCAACAGCACATGGGTGCTCGAGTCTGTCGGCAGGCTGATGCTCGAGATGGCTGCCCCGTCGGGTTGCAGGTCGTTGTTGTCGTCTAAGAAAATACTTAAACCCGCAGGCACAAAGCTGCTGCCCGCCTCGAGGGTCGGTGTGAGGTTAAAACTAAAACCGTTGTTGCCCGCATTTGAAACCGTATAGCTTAAAAAGGTGCTGCCGCCAGGCACGACACTGGTGTTTTGTCCTGGATTAGCGACAGAACCGTGCGGCAGTACCGAAACGCCGCAGACCGAAGCCACCGTGATCACGGCTTGGTTTGAAGTAATAAGCACCGTTTGCCCGTCAGGACCGGTGTAACTGCCCGAGGCGGTGTTGGGAATGGCTGTTCCTGCCGGAGTGGCTGTGCTTTGAGCGTGAACGCTCGAGAGGCAAGCTATCACGCTAAAGATCAAGGTCAGCAGTTTTGTTTGGAACTTCACAGCAAACCTCGAGTGGGTAAAAGTGAAGGCGGATAAAAGTTTGGTTCAAAAATTGGAGTCTTAATTTACAGGTCTTGTGTTTGGAAAATTAATCTTTAGAAACTAGAGACGAAATGAGCCTCCCAAGGCAAAATCCTTGGGAGGCTCGAGTGAAATTAGCGCACGCTAACGGTGAAGATGATGGTGATGGCAGCACCTGAAGGGAACAGGTTGACTGGGGTGCTGGTGGCGTTGGTCACAACCACACGGATGTTGGTGACGCGGGTTGCGTCTTGGTTGTCACTGTAACCATTGCTGGTTCCGGTGGTGTTGCTGTCGGCTGGCGCGGTGGCGCTCCAGGTTGAACCGCCGTCAATGCTGTACTGGATTTGGCAGGTCGAACCAACTGGGCAACCGCTGACGCTGGCTGAACCAAATTTGAAGTCAGTGTAGGTTGGAATCGGGTCGAACACGATCACGTTGCTCAGACCGCCCGAACCAAGGTTGGTGGCAACGATGGTGTAGGTGATTTCACTGGTGCTGGCGGCAACACCTGGGGCGGTGCGTGGGAAGGCAGTTGTGGTGTTGGCGGTTTTTTGCAGGTCCAACTTGCCAAGCACAATCTTGGTGGTGTCAGTCACAATGGCACTGGCACTGCCACTGGCGAAAGTGCCGCTGGCGGTAATCACTCGAGTGTCGGTGGTCGCATCAGCCAAACCAGCAACTGCGCTGACTTGCACCAAGATCGGTGTCGAAACACCCGCAGCCAAGCTGAATGTGGTTGGACTCGTGCCGTCGTAAACGAGGGTATCGCCAGCGTCAATCACGCCTGGGGTTGTGCCGTTGTCGCGGTAGATCAAGTACGTGAAGCCTGCATTGCCCGCACCTGGGGTCAAGGACATGGTGGCGCTCGAGTTACCGTTGTTGGTCAGGGTGTGCAAGTACACAACGGTGCCTGGGCTGGTGATGCTGGAGTTACGGTCTGGTGTGAACAACAAGCTGTTGATGGCATTGATGGTCAGGGTGTTGACGATGGTGTCGGTGCTGGCTGGGTTTGAATTGCTGGTGGTGGTAAAGCTGATCGGTGCAGCCGTCGCAGGTGCTGCATTGGCTGGTACGGTCACAACCGCGACCAATTGCAAAATCTGATTTGGGCTGAGGACAGCCGTGCTGGTGATTGGCGCACCGTCAGGCAAGCCATCGCCATTGGTGTCGAGGTAATAGGCAACTGTCGAACCGCTCGGCAAACCGCTGGTGGTCAAGGCATAGGTGTCATTAACAACGCCCGTGTTTTGAACGGTCAATGGGTAGTAAACGGTCGTGCCTGGGTTGGTGGTGATGGCAATTGGGGTATTGGTCGTGCCAGCAAGCGGCACAGTGCTGTTGAGGTTATCGTTGTTGCGGATATCGACGCTTTGACCCGAAGTGATGGCGGTCAAAATGTCGGTGGTGATGTCGCTGCTCGTGCCCGCATCGCTTTTGATCACAGCGGTCACGTTGGCGCTTGCGCTCGGGGTTGCACCGGCAGGGATCGTCAGTTTGACGACCACGTTGTACTCGGCACCAGGTGCAAGTGTCACGCCAGAACCCAGACCAGTCGCGCCGTCTGATTGGTACAGGGCTGCCGAATAACCTGCGGTTACAGACAGAACACTGATGTTAAAGGTTTGGGTGGTGTTACCCGTGTTTCGCACGGTGTTAACAAAGGTTACAACCGTACCGCTGGCGGCAGTCGCCACAACTTCTTGATCAAGGGTATTTGCGGCTGCACCAACGCCCGAACGGGTGTAGGTAAAGCTCAGACCCGTGACTGGATCGGTATAGGTTGCTGTACCACTGGCGGTGCCTGTTGGTTGTCCAACTGGACCGATGGCGGTTGATTTCAATTCTGGTGAGGTGCTGGTGACGGTGTTGGACGGCACGGTGACGTTGGTCGTACCGTTGTTGTTGCGGTAATCGATGGCGGCAACGTTGGTAATGGTGGTCAAGCCAGGGGTTGCGGCTGGAATACTGACTTTAAAGCCAAGGTTGTAGGTTGCGCCTACACTCAAGGTGTTGGTCGAAATGCCATCGCCTGGGGTGGCATCACGCATCAACAAGCCAACTCGAGTTACGGTGGCTGGTTCGGTTGTTGACCAGACCGTGCCGTTAAAGTAGATCACACTGGTCGTGCCGACTGCGCCCGAGCTGCCCGTAGCGCTGCCTGCGACATAGGTTGTACCCGCTGGGATGGTGTCCGAAATCAAAATAGCATCAATGGCTGTACCGATGGTCACCACGGCTGGATTAGATTTGGCTGCCAAGTTGCCGGCGTTCGTGCCTGAAAGTCCGTAAGTGATCTCGTACAATCCAGAAGTGCCGTTTAAGACTGGGGCGCTGGCTGTTTTTGCCAGGGTCAAATCGGCGTCGTTGATGACATCGACTCGAGCAAAGTTAACATTGTCGGTGGCGGCTGCGGCTGGTGCTGCACCGCTGCTGGTCAGGTTGATGTTGGCGCGTCCACCGCTCGGTGTCGAACCTGGGATGCCGCCAGCCACAATAACGCACTTGACGTTGCCTGGGGCAAGTTGGGTCAATGCGCTACTGGTGATTGCGCTTTCGCCAAAGTCGAGTTGACCGTTGCAGTTGGCATCGTCGTAAATCAGTGGGCTGACCAAATCAAACGTATCCCCGTCGGTGTTGACGCCCGTTTGTTGGGCAAGCGCCAAATTGATGGTAATGTCCGTGTTTGAAGTGTTGGTGATGACGTAAGGAAAGTTAACGGTTGAACCAGGAATTTGATTCTGGGTTTGACCTGGAAGTGCGCCAGTAAAGTTACCCGTGCCAGTACCTGCCGTACCGCTCGGGGTAATCGTATAACCGTAAACGGCTTGCACCACGGTAATGGCAACGTTTGAGTTGGTGGTTTGCGGGTTGCCCAAAGAATCCAAATACGTGGCTGAAGCCTGATTCGAGATTTGAGTTGTCGCTGCCGTGGTCTGCGCCAG
This sequence comes from Deinococcales bacterium, assembly GCA_031391225.1. Taxonomy (GTDB): domain Bacteria; phylum Deinococcota; class Deinococci; order Deinococcales; family JAAFIG01; genus JANXTZ01. The sequence goes on along the minus strand of JANMUC010000052.1, from coordinate 646 downwards.
TGCCGCAGTGCCAAACAGAGCGAACAACAAGGTGGTGACGATGCCGAGTTTTTTCATGTACTGCCTCCCAGATTTCTTAGTGCCGTGATTAAACCTTCTATAGTGCTTTGCGTACAGACTCGAGATGCTCAATAAGGTATTTCTCGAGTTTTAGCCATGTGGTTGCAAATGTATTCCCTCCCAGTTGGTTTTACATTTGAGAAAATGTTTACTTCACTGTGCTACTTCACTGTGCTACTTCACTTTGACTCGAGCTTTAAATTCCAGGGTCTGACCCGCTTTGAGTTGACCTCGGACGATCCAGCGCAAATCGGTGTATTCGTTTGGTTTGACTGTTTCCTCGACTGTTTTGCCGTCTTTGATGATTTTGCGTTTTAACGGCGGGGTGGCAAAGCTTTTCTTGCGGTCATAGGACGCCAGCAAAATGGCGACCGAGGCGGCGTTGGTGGCGCTGTTCTCGAGGTAAACGGTGCTGCTTGGAATCGGCAGGTCGATCACAAAATTGGGCAAGCCTGTCGCGGTTGGGTTGCTGGCTTTGACGCGGTACTCGACGGTATCCCCTGGTTTGACGCTGTCGGCTTTGGCAAAATTTTCAACCGTTTTGCCATTCACAATTTCAGAGATCACGCGGTAACTCTCGAGCGTT
>JANMUC010000514.1:0-4983 GCA_031391225.1 Deinococcales bacterium | reverse complement strand
CTCCAAGACTTACCTCGAGCCATTCCCCGTTCATGCTTTTGCCTTGACTCGAGCAACCAAAAACCCTTCAACAACACGCTTCTCGAGCCACCGTGCTGGATTCCATAAAATATATTCCCGCACGCGTTGTAACTCGAGATCATCTTGCACAATATGCTCGTAATAATTGCGTTGCCAAAATGGAACACCACTGCGCCCCAACGATTTGTTAATCGCAATTGCCGAAATGGATTTAAACCCCCGCACGATTTCCGCCAACGATGCGTGTTTTGGTGTAGGGGTGCTGCTTGCTGCACCCTGCCGTTCGTCGGTGACATTGGGCGCAGCAAGCAGCGCCCCTACGTTTTGGGTGTTGTTTGGGGGCGTGACGGTGTTGGGATTGGGTGGGTTGATAATAATAATTCCGTGAATGTGGTCTGGCATGATGATAAATTCGTCGGTTTGAATATTGTACCGATTGGGCAGGTCGTTCCAGGTGTTTTGAACAATTTGTCCTATTTCGGTTGGTTGTGTGGTGTTTTCCTGAATGATGCTCAGGGTGTCTTGTGGTTGTTGGGTGCAGATGGTCACGAAGTACACGCCGCTCGAGGTGTAATCGTAGTTGCGTAATCGGATGCTTTGGCGGTGGTGTTTTTGCGGGTTATAGGTCATAACCAAGCCTCCGCAGGTTCTCTTTGTTTTGCTGCTCGAGTTTATTCATCGTCCATCAACATTTCTTCAAGTTGAATGATCGTGCCGCATACAGGACATTTAAATTCATCATCTGTTTCTTCAAAACGCAATCCAGTATCCAATGGCACTACGAACTTTGCCGTCAAGTTGTCGTATTCTGGTGGCTTAAAGTACGTACTCAAACGCCCAGAAATTTCTACGTCTTCCATCAAATGACAATTCGGACACTCGAGCAAATCCCTATCGCCTGCAAACAAACCAAGTTCTTTGGCACGTTGTCGAACGGCTTGAAGTTCAAGAATTGCTTGGTACAAATCACTCGAGATTAACTTTTTATTGTCCATAACCCAGTCTCCGCAGGTTTTCTTTGATTTGCGCCTCGAGAATATTGTTTCGACTCCACTGGAATTGGTCAACGACCTGTTGACCAATTGTTTGACGTTGGGTTTGTACAAATGAACGTATGGATTCGAGGTTGACGAAATCACTCGCCATAACCGAGCCTCCGCAGATTCTCTTTGATTTGAATCTCGAGTTTGGCGCTTTGGGCAAATTGCGTGTTCAGTTCTTGGGTCAGGCGTTGCATTTTCTCCACGAAAGGTTCGGTGTCTTCCTCTTGCGCTTCCACGCCCACGTAACGTCCTGGGGTCAGCACATACCCGTGCGATTTGATTTCCTCGAGACTGGCGCTTTTACAGAATCCTGGTTGGTCGGCGTACTCGCCCAGTCCGTCGCCGCGCCAGTTGTGGTACGTGTCGCTAATCAGGGCAATGTCGGCATCGGTAAAGTTGCGGTTGACCCTGGTTTCCATAAAACCAAGTTTCCGAGCGTCAATGAACAGCGTGTGATGCTTGCGATCTCGCAGGGTTCGTCCCTCAAGTCCGCGTCCATTTTTCTTGTTCTTGGCGAGAAACCACAAACTGACCGGAATTTGCGTCGTGTAAAAAAGTTGTCCTGGCATGGCAACAATGCAGTCCACAAGGTCAGCTTCGATAATGTGCTGCCGTATTTCACCTTCGCCGCTCGAGTTGCTGCTCAGGCTGCCATTTGCGAGCACAAAGCCTGCAATGCCGTTTGGTGCAAGGTGATAGAGCATGTGTTGCATCCAGGCGTAATTGGCATTGCCGCTCGGTGGTGTGCCGTGCTCCCAACGTGCGTCGCTTCGTAAGCGTTCGCCGCCCCAGTCGCTAATGTTGAACGGTGGGTTTGCCAGGATGTAATCGGCGCGAAGGTCTGGGTGCTGGTTGTTGTGAAAGGTATCCGCGTTTTGCGTGCCAAGGTTCGCCTCGAGTCCTCGAATGGCGAGGTTCATCTTGGCGAGTTTCCAGGTGGTCGGGTTGCTTTCCTGTCCGTAAATGCTGACATCACCAATTTTGCCACCGTGGGCTTCGACAAATTTCTCGCTTGTCACGAACATACCGCCAGAGCCGCAGGCAGGGTCGTAAATGCGTCCCTTGTACGGTGCGAGCATTTCCACGATCACGCGCACGACGCTGCCAGGCGTGTAAAATTCGCCGCCGAGTTTGCCTTCGCTGCTGGCAAATTTGGACAGGAAGTATTCGTACACCCGCCCAAGAAGGTCTTTGCCGCTCGAAGTTTTATTGGGAGCATTAAAAAGTTCGTCTTCAGGGGTGGTTTGTTTGGCAATCAGTTGAAGGTTAGCGAATAAATCAATCAGTTCACCCAGTTTGGTCTTGTCCAGCGTAGGTCGTCCAAAGTCCTTGGGCAGCACACCTTTGAGTTGGCGCGGGTTTTCGTTCTCGAGTGCTTCCATTGCTTGGTCTATCAGTGCGCCAATGTTGGGTTGTTTGGCGTTTTGTTGCAACCAACTCCAACGGGCTTGTACTGGGACCCAAAACACGCCATCGGCTGCGTATTCGTCGCGGTCTTCGGCGGTTTCGAGACCAAATTCGGCTTTAACCTTTTCGTATTGTTCGGTGAAAGCGTCCGAAATGTACTTCAAAAAGATCAGTCCCAGCACGACATGTTTGTACTCGCTCGAGTCCATGTGACCGCGTAGTTTGTCGGCTGCTGACCAGAGAATACTTTCAAAACCTGATGTGAATTCTGCGCTGGATGTTGGACGAGTCATTGACAACAGTATGACCTATAAATGCGGATCGAAGCCAAATGTTTTATTGGTAAGTTATGGGTGCGTTTTGAAAAAAGTCTGTCTAATCTCGAGAAACAAAAAACCCCGTGATGAGCGGGGTTTCTCGTTTTGAAAAATCAATTTAAGTCAACGTTTCAGCCATCGTCCGCATCTGAATCTCAATAATCCTCGAGTTGCTCGATTGCGTACACGCCAGCAACGTCGCGGCTGCGACATCTTCAGGCTCGAGCATCATGGAGGCTGCCACACCATCTTCGGTGCGTCCTTTTCCAATAGCGAATTCGGTTTTGACGCCTCCTGGGCAGATCACACCGACTTTAATCCCGTGCGGACGAAGTTCTTTGTCGAGCGCTTGGGCAAATCCAACCTGGGCGAACTTGGTGGCGCAGTACACGGCTTCGCCTGCAAATCCGTATATGCCTGCCATGCTCGAGATCATGATGACCGTGCCAGATTTTTGGGCGATCATGCTTGGCACAAGATGACGGGCGAACAAGAATGTCGATTTGACGTTGGAATCCATCATCTCGTCGTATTCCTCGGCGCTGGTGTCCACCAGGTTTTTGTAATTTCCGACGCCTGCGTTGTTGATCAAAATATCGACCCGACCGAAAGCAGCAATGGCGGCTTTTTGTGCGTTGATGGCGGTTTGTTCCTCTCGAGCGTCACCTTCGACGGCAACGGCTTGACCGCCCGCGTCTTGAATCGCTTTGACCATTTCATCCAGACGCGTTTTGCGTCTGGCGACCAGTACCAATTTTGCGCCCTCATTAATGAACGCGTCGGCACATGCTTTGCCAATACCTGCACTTGCACCAGTAATTACCGCGACTTTTCCACTCAGTTTTTGTCCCATGATTTTCCTCCATCTCGAGCTTATCGTGTTTGGCTGATGAACAGCTAAATTCGGGGTTTGAAAACTTGCTCGAGTTGTAAATTCGATTCACTCTCGAGAATCGCTTAAGTCATTATCCTCGAGAAACGAAAATCCCCATTCCCCACAAGGTTTTTGGTTTGTAATTTGCGCTCGAGAAGTTGATTTCATAAGATGTATTAGTAAATACTTGTGCTATAGTTTTAAAATGAAACTTGACTGGAAATTAAAAGGAATCCTCGAAGAGCGTGGCGTGTCCGTATACGCACTCGCACGGGCTATGGGCAATCAAACCCATGCCGTCAAACTGTACAGAATCACCAACGCCGATGCTTCAAAACGACCAAGACGAGTGGACTTTGATACCTTGGAGCAAATTATCCCTGCACTCGAGACTCTCACGGGCAAGCCAGTCACCCCCAATGATTTGCTCGAGATGACTCCTGAAAAGAAGGTTAATGCAAAACTCGAGGCAGCTTTAAGAAACGCAAAACCTCCAATGACCGCTGAAATGTTGGATCGAAAAATTTACAGTACAGAAAGTCAAAGAATCGCTTTTCAAGATGCAATGTTTGAGCTTCAAACTGAAAAAGATAAAGCCAGGGGGAAAGTGTCACCGCGTGAAAAAGAAATTCTCGAGGGTTTTAAGAAGAAATCGAAGTGAACTTTGAGGCTGTCTTAGTCGATACAAATGTTGTGAGTTATATTCATAACAATCACAGCTTGGCACAAGTTTATAAACCGCATCTTTTAGGTGTTCAGACGTTTATCTCGTTTCAAACAGTCGCAGAAATGCGATATGGCGCAACAATCAAAAGTTGGGGTGTTCGGCGTTTGCAAGAGCTAGAATTGGTACTTTCGGCGTATGCAGTGATTCATTCTGACGATGCGCTGATCAGTCGTTGGGGAGCAGTTCGAGCAAATGCCAAAACATCGGGAAGGCATATTGATTTTGCTGATGCTTGGATTGCAGCGACAGCCCTCGAGTTGGATATTCCACTGGTAACGCACAATGTTCGTGATTTTCGTTTTGTGGATGGGCTTGTGATTATTACGGAAACTGAAGTTTGATAAACGACTTATCGAACTCGGTTTTGGAAGATAAAAAATTCCTATTGCACATGAATAGCGCACGATAGCTAAAAGTGGCAGAATCCCAAATCTCGAGAAATAACAAACCCCCGCTTTCACGGGGTTTTTGCTTGGCTCGGAAGGTAGGGATCGAACCTACGACCATTCGATTAACAGTCGAACGCTCTACCGCTGAGCTACTTCCGAATACGGTATGCACGAATGTGCTCGAGAAATGTAACACGAAAATATT
>JANMUC010000506.1:0-3626 GCA_031391225.1 Deinococcales bacterium | reverse complement strand
GGTTTGACGCTGCCTCGAGGGTAACGAATGGCGACGGGTCCGTGTTGCGTTAAGGATTTTTTCAGCATGGCGCGAAGCTCGAGGGCGTCTTTGGGGGCGCAAATGCTGATGCCTGGAATGTTGCGCAGATAACTGAGGTCGAAGACGCCGTGATGGGTAGGTCCGTCCGCGCCAACCACGCCAGCGCGGTCTATGGCAAAGACCACGTTTAGTTTTTCGATGGCAATGTCATGCACCACCTGGTCGTAACCGCGTTGCAAGAAGGTGCTGTAAATGGCGACGATGGGTTTCATGCCGCGCAGTGCCATGCCTGCGGCGGCGGTCACGGCGACCTCTTCGGCAATGCCAGTGTCCAGGTAACGGTCTGGGTGTTTCTGGGCAAATTCAACAAGACCGCTGCCCTCGCGCATGGCTGGGGTAATCACGTAAATATCGCGGCGTTGGTTGACCAACTCAATGGCGGCATCACCGAAGGCGTTTGACCACGAGTAACCCTTTTGCACCTCTTCGGGCTGGCTTGGGTTGAATTTGCTGGGGCTATGCCAGTAAATCGGGTCGTGCTCGGCAATGTTCATGCCTTTGCCCTTTTTGGTCAGGATGTGCAAAATCGTGGGTCCCTCGAGTTCTTTGATTTTCTCGAGCCAGTAGACCAGTTGCAGCACGTTATGCCCGTCCACAGGTCCGACGTACCGCAAGCCCATTGCGTTGAACGGGTTTTTAGAGTGCGGGTCAAAGAAGGTTCGGGCGGCGTCTTTGGCATTGGTAATCATTTGCTCTAATGGTCTAGAGAAGCGCCGCACCAGATTTTTGCCGCTGGCTTCAGCATCTTGAAACCATTTTTGGACCTGCAATGTGCGGAAGTAAGTGTTTAACGCGCCAACGTTTTCGGAAATGCTCATTTCGTTGTCGTTGAGAATAATCAGCATTTTTGGTTTTTTGTAGCCAATGTTGTTGATCGCCGCCAGCGCCATGCCGCCCGTTAAAGCGCCGTCACCAATAATCGGGATGACGTGGTAAAACTCGCCAGTGCCATCGCTAAGCATGGCATCCCTGGCAAGCGCCATGCCAAAAGCATTGGCGAGGCTGGTGCTGGCATGACCCACCGTAATGGCGTCGTGTTCGGATTCGGAGACTTTGGTAAAGCCCGAAATCCCACCCTCTTTTTTGATGTTGTCCATCTGGTCTTTGCGACCCGTTAAAATTTTATGTCCGTAACTTTGATGCCCGACATCCCACAACAAGCGGTCTTTGGGACTCGAGAAGACCCGGTGTAATGCCACGGTCAATTCGACGGTACCGAGGCTGCTGGCAAGATGCAAACCGCCGCGCGAGCAAATGCGGATAATTTCCGAACGGAGTTCTTCGGAAAGCGGCTCGAGTTCCTCCAATGACAATTTTTTTAAGTCTTCGGGGTAATTGACTCGCTCGAGAACACTGGGTTTCATATGGCTCCTTGGAATTGAGACTGGGTGCTGCGGTTTATTTAAAGTTGCGGGCGACCAAAATACGCTTTCCGTCGCTCAGGTTGGATCGTTGAATTTCACCAATTTTAGGCACAAACCAGATCAGGGTGCTCTCCGTTAAATCTTTCTCAGTGCCACCAAGGGCGATGCGTTTGTCCTCAGAAATCCTGAAGGCTTCATAAGAAACTTTGTTGATCTCGAGTTTTTCTTGTGACAGCACACGGTACTGATAGGTCAGGGTGGCTTCACGGTTTTTGACTTGCGGGGTGCTGATTTTCATGCGGCTGATACCGTTCCAAGTGTTGCCCACGATAATGCGTCCTTGGTTTGGGTATTCTTGAACGCCTGGGGTGTAGGTGACCTCATAAAAATTGGGTGTGCCTTCGGCAACCAGAAACACGCCGTCTTTGTTGAAATCGCGGTAATACCAGCGTTCTGCGCCGCGTCCGACAAAATGAAAGGCGGTCACGACTTTGGAATCGATGGCTTGCGGACCTTCGACTTTTAATTCGTAAGGCACGACATTGCCCGGGACTTCACCCTCGAGCAAATACTGCCAGACCAAACCGGTGCTGCTGGGGTAATAGCCAATTTCGTTTTGTTGGGTGACGGATTCGACTGGGTCAACTTTGGCGGGTGGAACACAGGCTGCCAAGAGCAGCACCATTGGAATCAGTTTCAAAAATTGTTTCATTGCGACCTCCACTTTAAGCGCTTTTGGCGCGACCAATTGTTAAATCAGATCAAATCTCGAGTCATTCTTAACGCCGCCAGTATTGTGGCATAAAAACATGCCCATGACTGCAAACAATCGTCCTGAAAATCAAGTTTTGGGTTCTCGGTAAATGCTAACACCATGTGGAGGCAACAAACTCGAACCGAGCAAGAATTCGGTGTCTTCGGGCAGATCGAGCGGAATACCGCCTTTTGACCAGTTCTGGGCGTAAACCAGACCGCCGCGCCTAGAATACCGCAAGCCTTTCTCGAGGTTGAGGGTCGGGATTCCAACCCGGGCGCAAACATATTCCAGGGTTTTCTCGAGCAGACGTTCAGACCAGAAACCCGCGTACATGACCGCGCCAGTGCCAACGTTGCGCTCGGTCAGGGCAACTTGAGAGTAGAGCGGGTCATCAAAATACTTTCCAAGCACTTTCACATCGTCTGAAATCAACTCGAGCGATTCGTTCCAAGTGTGCGTTTCAAATTTTTGGTCAAACGCTTCGATCCTCGAGGTCAAACCAGGTCGAAGCGCATCGAAATTTTGCACCCGCACGCCAGCCAGTTGTGCCAGTGGTCCTGGCGCTCGAGATTCCCAAACCCCGCCAGTCGGTTTTCTGAAGCCTGTTCGTGCGCCTAAGAGCAAATAAGCGCCACTTTGTACAACTCGCTCGAGATTTGCGGCAGTGGATGAACCGATCATCGTCAAGGCAGGAACAACAATCAACTGGTAACTCGAGAGATCAGAATTTGGATGCCTGATGTCCACGTCCAAACCGAGGTTTCGCAACACACCGTAAAACAGCATCATCTGTCCCCAATAACTTGCATTGGCACTGTGCTTTTGAAGGTCGTAAACCCACAAGCTCTCAAAATCGTGCAAGACCACAACTTTGCTCGAGACTGGCGCGTCACTTAAAGACTCGAGGTTGCCGACAAACTTTTGCACCTCGAGAAGACCACGGTCTGGTGTGCCGTCAGATCGCAGCAAACCCGAGTGCATCAGTTCTTGCGCCGCCAATGCCGCCTGCCAACGAAAGTACGTGACGGCATCCGCGCCGTGCGCCATCGCCTGCAAGGTCCAGAGTTTGACTGCGCCGTCCGCTGGTAATGGGTTGTGGCGTGCCCAGTTCACCTGTCCGCATTGTTGTTCCATGACCCAAAAGCTTTTGCCGTTTTTAAGACCACGGTAAACATCGTGATTCAGCGCGATCATGTCAGGATGTCCCGTTCGGGCGTACTCGGTTTTGAGCGCCTCGGAGGCGTTTGAAGTCTCGAGCATCCCCGTCGGGTAATTGTCCCAACTGACAAAATCAAGGTGCTCGGCGGCTTTAAAATGGTCGAAGTCGGAGAAGAAAATCATAAAATTATGCGTCACAAACCGTCCAGGCGAGTGCTGGCGCAAAATCTGGGTTTGCATTTTGTCATACGCAATCAGTTGGTCAC
>JANMUC010000505.1:0-2946 GCA_031391225.1 Deinococcales bacterium | reverse complement strand
GCGGTTGGATCACCTCCTTTCTAAGGAGTTCTAACCCCAAAGTAATTTGGTGGAACTCGCACTCGGACATCAGGTTTAAAACTTGTTTGTTATTATTCGCGTACTCGAGAGGGTGCGTCTTTTTGTATGCCTTGAGAAACCAGGAAAATCGAGTACAATGCCTGCATGAAAACACTCGAGATTCCTGATGATGTCTATGACTTGCTCGAGACGTACCGAACTGTTTTTGATCTGAGTCTAAGTGACGCGCTACGTGACGCTTTTGAACGATACAATATTCATGCTGACTCTGAGCAACACGATGTGCTCGAGGAACAAGAAGTCTTGCAAAGTCGAATCAAGCGCCTTACTGGAGAACCCACCATTTCGCTCGAAGATATTGCGCGTCAATTGCAAACATGAGTACGAATACGAAATTGCCAAATGCACCGTTTAAAGTTCAATTATCCAAAGCTGCGGAACAACAATTGCGTAATTTGAATCAAGAACTCCGACAGCAGTTACTCGTAGCGCTTTTGCGTTTGCGGGATACAGGTGAGGGTGATATTGCGTATCTCAAGGGGAACTTGGCAGGGTTTTTGCGGCTACGTGTAGGTCAGTTTCGTGTGGTGTTCACGCTCGAGCAACGGGTTTTGATTGTTGACAGAATTGGAAACCGTAAAGATGTGTATGAGTAATGATCTTGAGGGCATGCGGGGAGAATTGCCAGTATAAGTCTCCCCTATTAACCTAATTCCAACACTCGCAATAGACTTTTCCCTCACACCAAAACTCGAGCTTTTCAACATCTCAAAAATTCAAACCTTTTTCGCCTGAAACTCAAACCCGCAATGCTTGCAAACCCGAGCGCGATATTTGACGTCTTCGGCACAGTCTGGGCAGGTTTTAATCCCTCGAGCGCCTGCGGTCAGGCTCGAGCGCGTCCAGATCAGACCAATAACTTGCGCAATGACAAAAACCATGACGGCAATGGTCAGTTCGTCGCGTCCATTTGGCACAAAAGTCCACCAACTGATGGCGGCAATGCTTAAACCGAGCCAAGCACCGAGTTTCTCGCCAAACAAATACCGTGTGATGCCAACACACAACGACACCCAAACCGCCAACCAGAACCAACTCGAGCCAATCAAAACCCTCAAAGGTTGTGGGATCGGGTTGAGTTTCTCGAGTCCTTGTTGCACGGCTTGAAGCGGATTCATGCGGTTATGTTAACAAATTACTTGTAATAATTTTTCAGCATCTCTTGGTATTCAGGCGGCAATCTAGGGTCGAGCACTGCATTTTCAATGGCTCGTTGATAGGCTGGCGTACCTGGGGTCAAGGTCAGTGGTCGTTTTGGATCGCCTGGCAGTTGCATTGCACCGCTTCGCACCTGATTGCCTTGATTTTCACCTGGCAAGTACTCGAGTTTGCCATTTTTGGCGGCGTTCGTACCGTTCAGACGATTTCCCAAACCGCCGCCGCGTCCTGCCTGCCCTGGTTGACTGCGACCTTGATTTGAATCTGGGGATTGATTTGGGAAGCTGCCAGTGTCGCCATTTTCGCCGCGATCAAAACGGTCTGCGCCATTTTGAGAATTCGCGCCATTTTGCTGTCCATTCTTTTGACCGTTTTTGCCGCTCGAGTTTTGGTTCTGCTGCCCTTGCTTGCCCGAGCCATTGGGGTTAGAACCATTGCCAGTGCCGTTCTGTTGTTGTCCGTTTTGACCTTGTTGCCCGTTGTTTTGCTGTCCTGATCCTGGTTTTTGTCCTGGCTTGCCGTTTTGACCATTTTGGGAATTCTGTCCGTTTTGACCATTCGCGCCCGATTGATCTTTGCCATTTGGGTCAGACTTGCTCGAGTTGAGGTCTTCTACTTTTTTGGTATCGTTGCCTGTTTGTTGCCCTCCACCCTGGGATTTCACCGCGCCGCGCTCGAGCGCTTCGAGGTAATCTTGGCTAACGGCGGCGGGGTCTTCACTGGCATTGCCACCGCCTGGTCTTGATTCTCCGACACCACTTTCGCCAGGAGTTCCACCCGAGGCTGGTTTACCGTTGGCGGCATCCTGTCCCGCTTGCGGCGCAGCCCCAGAGGCGGGAGCATTTAGTACAGGCGGCGCAGTTTGTGAATCGCTCGAGGAATTGTCGAGGCTTTGCTCGATTGGGGTTGGCGCAACTGCCTGCGCTGAATCGTTTGAAGTAGCGCTTTGGGCTGGAATCACAAATGCCAGCGATGCCAGCAACAAAATTCCCAGTCCCTCGAGCCAAGGCACGGAGGGTAGTTGGGCTTTGTGCACGACGTATTTCGCACCCTCGAGCAAGCGTTTTGAAAAACCAAACGAATCTTCGGGCGCAACCAGCGCCGTGGTGTAAATCTCACCTTGGGCGCGTTCGATCTCGAGCAAGGTTTGGGTTTTCGGATGCGGGGCGGGCATTAAAACACCCAGCAAACTGGCGAGCAACCAGCGTTTATCAGCGCCCAAGACAACAGCAATCAATGCCACCACCGTGAACGCCGCCACCGCTCGAGCTTTCCACTGCCAAACGCGCCGCAAATGCCAAACCCGGTGCAAGCTCAGGACTTGGTGTGTCCAGCCTTTTGGAAGCTCTGTTGATCGAATCAGCATCATACGTCCTTCCAGTATGCCACCACAAAGATGAGACTCGAGACAACTAACCAAATGGGGATTGAGGGTTGAACCATGCTGAAAAACGCATTCCAAGCTTTGGGCAACAATAAACTACCCAGCATTAATCCCAACCATACCAGCCCAAGTTTGGAATGAAGCCTAAAACTTGCCTGAGTGCCAAGTGCCAACAGCAGCGTTCCGATCAATGTCAACGGCATTCCTGCTCGAGCCTCGAGCGCAAATGCCCATAACTCTGGTGCGGAGAGCATGGCTGCCCAAATAAGCACGGCAGGCAGGACTACACGGGTTTTATAAGGTAGCACCAGCAGCGTCAAACC
>JANMUC010000428.1:0-6821 GCA_031391225.1 Deinococcales bacterium | reverse complement strand
CATCAACCACCAAGGTTGCACCTTGGGCTTTTCCACTCTCGAGGTATCCCGCCACTTTATCACGGTGTTCACGGGTAATCAGTGGTCCCATTTCGGCGTCTTTGTCAGTGCCTGGTCCAACATTGATTTTGGGCAGTCTCGAGCGCAGCGCCTCGATCATGGGGTCGGCAACGTTGCCCACTGCGACCACCACGCTGATTGCCATGCAGCGTTCGCCTGCCGAGCCGTATGCGGCGCTGACGGCGGCATCGGCTGCCATGTCAACATCGGCATCGGGCAGCAGTAACATATGATTTTTCGCGCCGCCCAAGGCTTGAACGCGCTTGCCGTGTTTTGTGCCCGTTTCGTAAATGTATTTGGCAATTGGTGTGCTGCCGACGAACGACACGGCGGCAATATCAGGATGCTCGAGAATCGTATCGACTGCCAGTTTATCGCCGTGAATTACGGTCAGCACGCCGTCTGGAAGTCCAGCACGCTGCAAGAGTTGGGCGATGAACAAACTGGCGCTCGGGTCTTTTTCGGATGGTTTTAAAATAAAAGCATTGCCGCAAGCCACGGCGTTGGCAATCATCCAGAGCGGAACCATTGCCGGAAAGTTAAACGGGGTGATGCCCGCGACCACGCCCAACGGTTGACGGATGCTATAGACATCGACGCCTCTAGACACCTGTTCTGAAAATCCGCCTTTTAAGAGGTGCGGCACGCCGCAGGCAAATTCGACGTTTTCCAAACCACGGGCAATTTCGCCCATCGCGTCGCTGGGAACTTTGCCGTGCTCGAGGCTGATGATTTGTGCCAGCTCTTGGCGGTTGGCGTCGAGCAGTTCGCGGAATTTGAACATGATTTCCGCGCGTCGCGCCAAGGGAGTTGCCCTCCAACCAACCGAGGCGGCTTTGGCGGTAGCAACAGCATGGTTAATCTCTTCGACGCTCGCCAGATCGACATTGGCTTGAATTTCGCCGGTCGCTGGGTTCCAGACGGGGGCGCTACGCCCAGAGGTTGAGGCGTGCGGTTGACCAGAAATCCAGTGGTGAATTCGTTTGGCGGTCTGAGTGACAGGCTTGGTTGGTTCGGCGGCAAGGGTCATGGCTTCCTCCTGAATAACTGTTGTTGGTTTCGATTGAGTTTCGTTTGTTGGCAAATTGCTTTCGAATTCTAATTCATTGGGTAACAAAATCCAAAATCCAGGCTCGAGTCATTGGTCTAAACAAGTCAGGTGCGCCTTTTAGGAAAGTGATGTTACACTCGGAGAATCATGATGATGCGAGGTATTCGCGGTGCAACCACAGTAAGTGAAAACACTCCAGAAGCTATTTTTGAAGCCACCAAAGAGTTATTGATCGATATGCTCTCGCAAAATTCGGTCTGTCAACACCCAGCTGAGCCGTTGGCGGTTGAACTCGAAAGTTTATGCAGCATTATTTTTACCGTCACCCCAGATTTGAACGCTGCCTTCCCCGCTGAAGCCGCTCGCAACGGCTTAAACATGAAGTTTGTGCCACTTTTAAATGCGCTCGAGATTCCGGTGCCTGGACGCTTGCAACGTGCCATCAGGGTCATGATGCACATCAATACCGAAATAAAACAACAAGACATCAAGCACGTGTACCTCCGAGATGCGGTAGTGTTGCGTCCAGACCTCGAGAGCGCCCAATAAACAACAAGCAATGAAAATATTGAAAGCTAAAATTTTATCAAAAGTGCAAATGAGCAGGTCAGACGATGAGGGTATCGTACTATCAACCGGAGTGAAGCAAACATGATGAGCTTAATCCTTCCACGCATTCAAGGTGCTGACACCAGCATTCCTTTGCTGGAAGCCATTGTTATCAGCATCACCCGCGACAAACGTACCAAAGACCAGGCGGTCAGCGACCAATTTCGCCGTCGAAAACCACCAGCGGGCTTGAACGATCTGATTGGAACCGGACGAATCTGGGTGGTGCGCGGCGAAATCAGTGTCTTGAAGCGCGAACTGGCGGCTTGGAATAAACCTGGCGAAATGCGGCTTTTGGGCAGCAACATGATTTTTCATGTGGTCAAACTCGAGGCAAGCAGCGACCAAAATGACGGCATTGCCCGTTGGTCTTTTATCTCCTTGAGCATTCCAACCCCAGCTCAACTCGAAAAAATGCAATCGGAGATCGAAGTTGGTTTTGTCCTCGAATTTGACGATCTATGAGCATCCGCGCCGATGTGCACAACGCCACCGGACTCTGCGAATACGTGGCTGGAATGGCACGAAGCAAACCCGATAAAGCTAAAATTCTTGAATTTGTGACCGGAAATCGTGTTCTCGAGCTTGGTTGTGGCTCTGGGTCGGTGCTCGAGTTGTTGCAAAACCATGATCAAAATATTGAACTTGTTGGAGTTGACCTGAGTGCCAAGTTGATCGGGGCTGCTGCCAAACAACTCGGGGACCGCGTTCGGTTTCACCGCCAAGACATTTTTGAGTTGTGCAAAAATCCAGACAAACTGAATGAGCCAAAATTCTCGAGCGTCATTTTGTGCAGCGCTCTGCATGAATTCGCCACTTTCGCGCTTGAGCACCCCGAACGTTTTTTCGAGGCTGGGGTGTCACCCATGTTGGTGGCGGCAAAACAGATTTTTGGCTTGGCAAAAAGTTTGCTTCAACCTGGCGGCAGGTTGATCGTCCGCGATGGGGTCAAGCTCGAAGCCCAATTGTTGCAGGTTCGGTTTAACCATCCTGAACTCCAAGAAATCTTCTGGCGTTTTAGCGACGACTTCAGACCCTTCAAACTCGAGTTTGCGGTGCAAGGAAACACGTACACAATGCAGGCGAGCCATTTTTATGAATTTGCCACCAAATATTTTTACGCTACCAACTGGGACATCGAAGTTGGCGAGATTTTTGGTTGGGCGAGCGGCGTAGACCTCGAGACATTGCTGCTCGAGACTGGGTTTACGCCCGAAACGCGTCAGGTTTACACGATTGATTTTTTACAAAACAAATGGGAAAACGCTTTCGAAATGACTGATCAAAACGGAATGCCGTTCATGCTTCCAAGCACCCAAATTATCAGTGCTCGAGCATGATTTTGCGATTTTTGTGGTCTGAGTTTAATTAATCCTCACGGTACACACCGAGCGGCGTTTAAGATAACCTCGTGAAAAAAGTATTCTTAACCATCTCGAGTTTATTGCTTGGCTTCGCCTTCGCCCAAGGCGGTTTGGTGATTCAAGCCAACGGAGACCAGGAAACCGACGCCGACGGCGTGACCACCATGAGCCAAGGTGGAACGGTAATTGATAACGTCAACGGAATCACGATCAAGGGTTCGTATATCAAAGTCAAAGATGGCGCATTTTTAAACGCGACCAACGCGACCATCATCACCTCGCAAGCCCAGAGTATTACAGCTTCAAAGATTGATTGGAACATCGCTTCAGATCGTATGGCGTTGTCCGGACCCTTGACCGTCTCGACCAGCGAGGTCAAATCACTCTCGAGCGGCAGTGCAATTGCGTATCCAAAAGCGGGAATCATCGTTTCGCCTGGCGCAGTTTCTGCCAGCAGCCCAATAATCAAAGCCAACAGTGCCGTGATCGACGGCAAAAGCCACGAGGCATTCTTGTCGGGCAAGTACCTCTTCCAAGAAAAAGGCAAAACCAAACTCGAGGGATCGATGCTCTGGATCAAATTTGATGGCAGTGGCAAGGCGACCAGCACCAAAACTGGAAACTCCATTCCTGAGGCGATCAAAGCCAGGTACCTTGGCTTACTTGGAAAAAACAGGTAAAGTGGCGCGTGATTCGTCCTACACTTCTTGCCGCACTCATTTTAACTTGGTTTTTGAGTGCCACTTCGACTCGAGCACAAGACAGTGCCCTCTGTCCCGAGATTCTTGACGGCGATCAGCTCACCGTCGAAGGTGTCGGAGTGGTTCGTGCTTCCAGTTTGGATTCTGAAAACGGATTTACCAAATTTATCAACGGTTGCTTCGAACGCGACGGCTGGGCGCTTGAAGCCCCTGTCTTGACGCTCGAGGAGGCAACCAACACCCTGAGCGCTTCGAACGCCAAGATTCGCGCCCGAGGCGCTCGAGGCACGGTACAAAAAGTGGTCGCCAAAGAAGAAAACATTACCCTCGAGACTCTGGTTTTGACCATTGACGGTTTGTACAAAAAATCGGGCTTACCAAACGGAACCTACAATATCAAAGCTGAACGCGGCGTGTTGAAAGGGCAAGATTTAAACCTCGAGACATCGGTGATCGACAAAATCGGAGCGGGTGGTCAAGTGACGCAGCGTTACGCCACCACCACCGCCGTTTTGAAAAACGATACCTTGGTCGTGACCGGTCTGCGCAATGTCACCTCAAACATTGTGGTGAACGCAACGGATGCCACGATCCAAAATGGCTCCGCCAGTGCCCAAACCGTCACGGGTTCTATCGGACGAGTCTCGAGCAATGCCGACCTGACGTTTACCGCCAAACAAGCCATTTCAAATGATGCTGGCGTTTTTACTCTGCTGGACACTGAAATCAAGATTTTTGGAATTCCGATACCTTTGGACAACTACACGTATGACCCAGCGTACCCACTCGAGATTCCGATTGTTATCGGATTTGGGGCTGGTTTAAATCTTGGCGTCAGCAACTTAAGAATTTTGGCTGGCGAAGAAGGAAGGTTGACGTTGATTGGTAACAATTTGTTCTCGAGCACAGTTGCCACAACCCTAACCTTGTTTATGCGCGGCGTCAAAGAGGGCTGGACGTACTTTGTAGGGCAGGACGATTTTGCCGCAACCTACAACAGTTTTCGCTTTTTTCTCGAGCGTGACCCGAACACTGGGTTTACAGTGACGTTTAACTTTGACACTGGACGCCGTATTGCAACCCCAACCCCGAGCCGGTCGGGCGGCGATGAGCGAGTCGGTTACGCCATTGGTGGCAGTACAAACACCGATTTTGGAATTTTCAATTACCGCGCGAAACTCGAGTATGGGCATGTCTGGCAAGAGGCGCTGGGTACATCCTCAACTGAGATTACAAAAGCTCAGAACCAAGTTTTTTTGCGGACGACACCCACAATCAGTTGGGGTAAAACCATCTCGGATTTTAGTTTTGGTGCTGCCGCAGGCATTAATTTTACAGCGTACCCATTTCAAACCGAAAACCTTGTGCTTGTTCTGAATGCCAACGCGAATTTTAATGCCAGGTACGCCGTGAGAATTGCATCACAAAATTGGGGATCAATCTCGAGCGGGATTTCTTGGTTAGAAGCATTTGGCACGAACGTGTTTGCGCGGTATGCGGTCACACCAGCCACGACCTTGACCATTGGCTTAAACTTTACGCCGCCGATTGGGACAACTCCCGCACTCGGGTTTCAAGGTGTTAACTTCCGCAACCCTCAACTTGGTTTGTCGTTGGTCATTGACCTGCGCAAAGCTTTTCTGAATAATCCACAGCCTTTTGTCAATCAAATCGTCCGCGCCAGTTTTGATCTCGATTTTTACGACGGCATTGTGCTGAAAGACAATTTTGACAACCCGTTTCAAACCCCCGTTCTCAGCCTAACGCCAGTGGCGACGTACGACTTCGTCACCCAATACGGCGAGTTTGGCTCGAGCACCACCATTTATTCCTCGAGTTTTGGTTTTGTCTTTGGCACGTACATTACCTTGCAAAACTCAGCGGTTGGTAAAACACCGGGCACAGGTTTTAAATTTAGTTTCGGTCTGAGATTCCGATAGAATGCAATCCATGACTGCATTTGCTCGAGGATTTTCGGTGTCTTTGTGAAACGACTGGAATGGTATGTTTTTCGTGAAGTCGTTCCCAACTTTTTGATCGGCACAAGTTTGTACGTAGCATTGTTTTTGTTTCAAAGTTTGATTGCCAGGGCGCAGTACCTTGGAGCTTTGCCAGCAAGTGCTACTGGCAAATGGCTGATTTATCAAATTCCAGAATTCGCTTTACGCGCATTTCCACTCGCCATCGTATTTAGCGTGCTGTTGGTGTTCGGTCGGCTTGCCAAAGACAATGAACTGTTGGCAAGTTTTGCGGGCGGCATTAGCTTAAGCCGTTTGACGCGCAGTATCTTGATTCTGGGAGCGGCACTCGCGGTTTTTGGCTTGTTCTTGGCAGAATTTGTCACGCCAAGGGCAAACGAGAAAGTGGCGGTCACCTGGTGGGATTCTCTTGACGGCGGAGGTCAAGCATTGGCGTACTTGGCTGGCAAGCATATTGAAGCCGGCAATTATCAACTGTTCTTTAGGGGTTTTGCCAAAGGCGAATTGCTCGGGGTGAGGCTCGAGTTTTGGGATGAGGTTCAACTCAAAACTCAGAATGTTTATTTTGCGGATTCTGCCGTGCTGGCAGGCAATAAAATTCGGTTGAAGGGCTTTGAGGGTTATCAAGTTGATTTTGCTCAACTCTCACTCTTGCCCGAAAACCCAAGCAAACAACAACTTTATGCGCTGTTTCCAAGAAATCAAAAACGATCCCTAAATCCAAACGCCACCACCACGTTTTCGCTTGCCAAAACCAGAGACACGATCATTGCACAAAACAACACTGGTGGCTTTGAAGACTCGAGAAGCATCAGCACGGTTTACAACGAATGGCGCAAATCTGAGGGTCAGGCAGCTCGAGACACTGCCTCGATGCTGGGTTACAAAACGGCGGTTCCGTTTGCGAATTTGGCAATATTGCTGCTGACCATTCCAGTCGCCGCTGGCGGTCTGCGGTACCATGTATCACGCGATGATGGGCGAAAACATCGATGGCCGTACTGCGGCAGAATGGGGCTTGGTAAATGAAGCGCACCCGCTCGCGCAATTGCAAACT
>JANMUC010000390.1:0-2116 GCA_031391225.1 Deinococcales bacterium | reverse complement strand
ACGTTGAACTCTGTTTACGGTCAATGCCGCTTGCTCCCGTGGCAGGGGTTTAAACCTCGAGAAGCCAGCGAAGCCAAATGGTTATGAGAATGTAATTGAATCCAAAGAAAAAGCGGCGGCAAGCCAGTTCAATGCAGCCGTTTTGTCACTCGAGATTTGAAGATGCACCAGAATTTAGGCTTTTCCAGCCGCTCTTTTCGCATCGGCTTCAGAAATTCCGCGCGATTGATCGGCTTGGCTGGGAATTGCCGCCGCATTCATTTCGCTACGACCACTGAAGACCGCTCCCGTTTCAATGTCCAAACTGGTGGCTTTGACATCGCCGATCAAGCGCCCCGTTTTGGAAATCGTAATTTTGCCCCTTGCGGTCACATTGGCTTTGATCGAACCGTGCAACAACAAGCTTTCCACCTCGAGCAACTCGCCGTCAATGCTGGCTCCGGCGGATACCTCGAGCATCCCCTTGACCGAAACGTTGCCTTTGATCGACCCGTCAAGCCGCAAATGTCCGTTGGTGTTGAGGTTGCCGGTAATTAACGAGCCTTTGTCGAGGTAGGTCATTCCTGCGGTTTGTTGTGGTTGAGCGGGTTTTGCGCGTGACAGCATGAGTCTCCTTAAAAATGCCATGATGACCAATTCAGTCTGATCATGGTTGCAATGGTCCTGACGGAATCGGTTTGTAACGTTCGTGGTACAGGTATGGACCTGGGTTGATTGGCGAGTTGTTGATTCGGACTTCGTAATGCAAATGCGGTCCGGTGCTGTTGCCCGTCGAACCGACCAAACCAATCACATCACCAACCTGGATTTCGCGTCCTGGGTTGACCAGCAACTTTGACAGATGCCCGTAAAGCGTTTTGATGCCGTAACCGTGATCGACAATGATGTGCATCCCGTAACCAATATTCGTCCAGCCCGCCGTTTGCACCACACCTGGTGCGGTGGCGCGAACGATCGAACCCGCATTGGTCGCAATATCCCAACCTGTATGCTTCTCGAGCCTTCCCGATTGAGGTCCAATCCGATTGCCAAAACCGCTGGTGTTGCGTCCAGAAGTCGGAAATCCTGACGGTATGGCTTCTTCGTATCGCAAAATTGCCTCGAGCGGTCCAAGGGTGCGCTCGAGGTTGGTATCGGTTGCTCCAAGTTCAGACTCGAGCACCGCAAATGCCTCTTCGGGATTGTCGATTTCAGTGTTGTTTGCGCCGCCGCCCGGTCTGGTGCTGGCGGGACGCACCTTGTCGATTTTGGCTCGGGTTTCGATGTTGCTGACTCGAGATTGGATTGCGTTCAGTCGCCCAGCCATTTTTTGCGCGGTTTTGGTCAAACCAGAAACCCTGGCTTCAGACAAGTTAAGTTGACGTTGCAAATTGGTTTTTTCGGCGTTTAAACGCGCGTTGCTGGCAATCATGTTGACATTGGCACGCAGGCTGGCTGCCAGCAAAATCGGTGCTCCAAACGCGCCCAACCCCACCGCAAAGCCCAATATGGCAATACCGCCCAGCCACCACCAGCCAACCCGCAAACGCCTCGAGCCGCCAGCATCGGGAATGACCAAAACGGTCATGCCTCTGGAATGATTGCGGTGATTGGGTTTACGAAAAAACGGAAACATTTCGGCTCCGAAAATGAGAGATTGCAGTCAGTTCAAGCTGACCGACTCGTGATTCTACAGGAATTGGAAGGCGATTTGTGGTCATCTTCCATTCTCATGAATTTCGGCGGTCTTTGGCAATCAAACTCGCATCGGTTTGCTCGAGTGCGTTCAAAACATTTTGTTCGCTGTGCGCAATATCTGCCGCCAATTCGTCCCGAACTTTTTCAATACGGGCAATCAGCGTCTGAAGGTCATTCGTGCTGGCTCGAGTTGAGGGCAAAGCGTGACTTAAAGGCGTTTCCTTGGCGAACAAGCCACCCAGAAACCCGCCAGACTTTGGCACGGGCGCACTGCCAGGCTCGAGACGGTTCAGAACCTCACGGAATTGTGCCTCGAGTTGCTGCTCGAGGGCTTTGAAACGACCTGCCTCTTCTCGGTTGAGGGTTTCGCGTAAATTTTCAATTTTATCGAACAGATCTGCACTTTTCGCCTTGGCGCGGGTGGAACTGAGGCTCCAAA
>JANMUC010000378.1:0-6928 GCA_031391225.1 Deinococcales bacterium | reverse complement strand
CGAGCTTGAGAGCAAATCCAAAAGGTCGGGCGGAATCGGCGTCACATTGGCGGGGCTTTCAATGACGTTGGGGACACTCGAGGCGCTCAGTTGTGAGCTGCTTAAACCGGTGGCGGCTCGCAAGTACTCGTTGATGTGCACCGGACTCGAGCTGCGGCTTTCGGCTTGATGTTTTAACACGCTTTCACGTCCGGTTAGGGCATAACCTGCCAGCGTGGTCAGCAGCAACGGCGCGAGCAAACCGTAACCGCTCCACTCGGTGACCAGCAAGGTCGCCGCCAGCGGTGCGTTCATGGTGCCTGCCAGAAACGCCGCCATGCCAGTCAGGGTAAATGCGGCAGGGTCAACCGTAATCCCTGGAATCAACTTTGATAGTCCAAGCGAATACATGTTGGCGAGCAATCCACCGATCACCAAACTTGGGATGACCAAACCTCCGCTTGCCCCGGCACTCGCCACGACCAGTACCATCAGCACCCTCAAGACAAATTGAACGGTCGTATCCTCGAGCGTCATAAAACCGTTCAAACTAAGTTGCGTCCAACCCAGACCGTCACCGAGCAGGTTGGTGTTAAAGAACGCCAGCCCGCCAAAAATCAATGCTGCGATCAACAACCGAGTCCAAACTGGTAAATTGGTACGATCCCACGCCGCACGAAGTCCAATCAACGCGGCGACAAAACCGGCTGCTGCCAGCGCCTCGAGTAAACCGAGTGCAAAAAACGCTGGGAAAGAGGCGACCGGTTGCCCTCCCACAGCGGTGGTTCCAAACAGTGGGTCAAACCCTCGAGCCACGCCAAAAATCGTGAACGCCACGACACTGGCAAGAACGGCAGGGGTCAGGGCTTCGATCTCGAATTCAAATCGGCGATACAAAATTTCGACGGCTAGAACTGCCGACGCCAAAGGTGCACGCAAAACCAAGCCCAACACCGCCGCCAAACTGGAAATGAAAATCAAACGACGGTCGGCGTCAGAAACCCGTCCGAACTTTGAGAATCCCAAAGACAGTAACGAAGCCAAACTCGAGAACGCACCTTCGCGCCCGAGCGGACCGCCGCTGGCACTGGCTAAAAATCCAGAAGCTGTCTCGAGCAGTAGTTTTTGCCACGAGCCTCGAGCCTCGCGGTTGTGATAAATGTCCAAGGCATTGTCTAAACCGTCGGGTTCGATCAGATTTTGGGTTGGGGTGCGCCGTGCAAATGCCACCAAAACCAATCCAATCACCAAGACCACGGGCAACAACCAGGCACGGTCCCCAGCAAAAGATTGCAGGACGCCGCCCTCTGATGGCAGTCCTGGCGGACGAAAACCCGTCACGCCACTCAAGAGCACACTTTGGGCAAGTTCGAGCAACCAGGCGAAAACAATGCCCACCAAACCGACGCAGACACCTACCGACAGGCTGTACAGAACGATCCTGCCCGTCTCGAGGCGATTCCCTAAAATGTTGATGGCGCGTCGCGGTCGTTGCACTTTTATAGCGTACCAGACAAGTGCAAAATCCAGCGCAAGTCAACGGATAAATTTAAAGGGTTGGTCATTTTGGCGGTGGATTATCGAAAGGTTAAACCCGTTCCGATGCTGACCACAAAAACCGAACTCGAGTTGTTAAAATACACGCTTGGCACAAGTTCAATAAAAAAGCGTCCGCCCAATGTCGGAATTGAACTTTGATAGCCAATAATGCCGCGAATCTCGGGCAAAAAGGCGTTGGTGTTGGCTTTGGCGAAAGGCACGGCGAACAAGCCAGCGCCAAGTCCAAAATAGGCTCCCGAACCGTACTGGTTTGAGGGCAGAACAACATAAGCATCAATTGCCAGACGAAACCAAACGATCAACGTTGTGACGCTGGCGCGAATACCGATGTCGGTTCCGCCGGCGTCAAATTCCACACCAAATTCTGCGCCCAAAAGTGGGTACAAAACCGAAAATTCTGTTCCAGCCGAAGGAATCAGCGCCTCAAACCGAACTCCAAAATACTCGCCAGCGGCAAAGGCACTCGAACCCAGACTCGAGAAGCCAAAAAGGGCAACCATTAAAATCAAAAACTTTTTCAAATGAAACCTCGAGTGGCATTCTACGAATCAATTGGGCTTTTGTCGTTCAGGCTTTCTTGAGCGAGCCTTAACGCAGTTGAATTCATACTCAAGAAAAAGCGCCACCAAATAGGTGACGCTCGAGAATTTGGGAAAAGCTCAGCTCGCGTTTGCCAGACGCAAACCGTCGCGCGTGGTGTCCACACCGATCGACATCAGGCGTTGCTCGAGATTCTCGTAACCACGGTTGAGAAATTCGACGCCCTGAATTCTGGTTTCGCCCTCACAGGCGGCGGCGGCAACCACCAAGGCTGCACCCGCGCGAATGTCGGCAGCTTTGACTGGAGCGCCGTGCAGACGCGTGCCTTCAATCAAGATGCTCGAGTCGAGCACTTCGGTTTTGGCACCCAAACGGTTCAGTTCGGCACTGTAACCAAAACGAGTTGGGTAAATGCGGTCGGTAATACGGCTGGTGCCGGGAACAGTCGCCAAAAATGCGCTCATCATGGGTTGAACATCGGTGGGAAAACCAGGAAATTCGGCAACCGACAAATGAAGTGGGTTAAATTTGTTGTTGCTGGCGTCAATCCGAATCGTGGTGTTGTCCATCTCGAGGATGCCAACCCCCGCTTCAATTAATTTTGCCGACACCGAACGCAAATGCGTCAGGTTGGCATTGGTAAGTGTTAAGACTCCGCGCGATGCAGCGGCGACCAACATGAACGTGGCTGCCTCGAGGCGGTCTGGAATAATGCTGTACTCGCCACCGTGGAGTTTTTCGACGCCTTCGATCTCGAGCGTGTGGGTGCCAATGCCATGAATTTTTGCGCCCATTGCGTTTAAGAAGTTGCAAAGATCAATCACATCGGGGTCAATCGATGCATTCTCGAGGCGCACAATTCCGGTGCCGAGGGTTGCGGCAGAAATGGCATTTTGAGTGCCGCCAACGGTTAACAGATCAAAAACGAATCGACCAGTTAGCGGTCGGTCACGTACAGCGATAAAGTCGCCGTTGTTTTCGACCACGGTCGCACCCATTGCCCGCAGCGCTTTGACGTGCTGATCGACGGGACGCACCCCAAATGAACAACCACCAGGCATGCTGATTCTGGCTTCACCTGCCCGTGCCAGCAGGGGTCCCAAAACGTTAAAACTGGCACGCATTTTGGAAACCAAACTGTACGGCGCTTCGATGCTGGTGATTTCTGGAGTGTGAATCCGCAGGCTGTGCGCTGAAATCCATTCAAAGTTTGCCCCCAGGGATTTGACGATCTCCAAGATGCACTCCATGTCTGAGAGTCGCGGTACGCCGTTTAAGATGATCGGTTCGCTGACCAGCAGTGAGGCGGCAATGATTGGCAGCGCCGCGTTTTTAGATGGACTGACGGGTAAAACGCCATGAACAGGGTTGCCGCCACGAATAATCAATGGCGCGTTGGACATGGTTTTAGACTCAAAAAGGGGTGGCATGTTGGTTCTTTCTGCTCGAGAATCCTTCCCGAAATTCGAGCGGGTGGGGCTTGATCTGATGATTTCTTTGCTTGCGATGTTGATCGCCATGTCATGAGTATATTACACATTCGTCTCAAAATGTGAAGAATCCTACAAGAGAGTAACATTATCCAAAAGCGACATTGAATATGAAACTCTTTAGACAACCATGCTAGACTGCCATCAATGCCGCATATGGAGGTCAATCAAATGCCCAAAAAAGAAAAAAAGCGCCTCCAGGTCGTGATTTCAGACGAACAAGATGCCTTGTTGACCAAAGCCGCCTACGAACTTTCCAGCCCTGAACGATTGGTTTCCAAGTCCGAAGTGGTACGTCTTGCGATAGAAAAAATCAGCAAAGAACTCGCCGATGGCACCTCGCTCGAGCCACTTCTGGCATCATTAATTGCCGAAGAAGAACTCGAAGCTTGATTTTCATCAACCGTGCGTAAACTCGAGATCACATGCGTTCATTTCTGCTGGCATTAATCTTCTTGCTCTCGAGTTGCAGTTACACGTTTTTGCCACTAACGCCCGCTCCATTGTCGCTCGAGCCTCGCTTGGTACTCGGACGAAGTGAGCTGACTCGGTCGGGCGCGGACATTTTGCTGCGCCTCGAGTTTCAAAAAATACCCACCGAAGGCTATCTGAGCGTCAAACTCGAGCGCAACGACGACCCTGTGACCGAGGATTCCAAATTAATTACGGTCAATACCCAGAGCCTCGAGTGGAAACTGACGCCTGCCGAGTTGGGACGGTACCGCGCGTATTTGTTTTGGCAGGGCAACGTGGTGCGGGCGCTTGATTTTGTACTCGAGAAATAAAAATAAAGCTTGCGCGTTAAACTGGTTCTATGGAATCACTCGACCCTCGAGACTGGAACAGCCTCCAACCTCACTTTGAAACTCTAGCCCGTCAAGACCTTGACCATTCAAACGTCGAAGCTTGGCTGCAAACCTGGTCAGATCTCGAAGCGCATATTTATGAGGCTCATTCGCGGGCGTACCGCGATAAAATGGAAGACACGACCAACCAGGTGGGAGAAGCAGATTTTTTGCATTCACTCGAGAATATCTTGCCGCCAGTCAGTATAGCCGCCAATACGTTAACGCAAAAACTGCTGGCATTTCGTGACTATCAACCCACAGCTCAAACCCAAGAATTGCTCAAGCGGTTAACCGCCGAAGCCAGAATTTTTAGAGCACAAAACGTGCCACTGCAAACCGAACTGGGTAAACTGGAGGTTGAATACGACAAGATCGTCGGTTCGCTCGAAATTGAATTTGAAGGGCAAAAGATTACGTTTTATGAGGCGAACGCCAAACTTGAGCTGCCGGATCGAGCGGTGCGCGAACGTGTTTTTAGCGACATGGTCGCAGCCTGGGCAAACGTACAAGACGAACTTGATGCGATCTTTTTGAAGATGCTGACACTGCGTCGCCAAATTGCCAAAAATGCGGATTTAGAAGATTACCGCGAATTCATCTGGCTTGAGAAAAACCGTTTTGATTACCGCCCCGAAGATGCTCAAAAATTACATCAAATTATTTTGGCGAGCGTCGTTCCAATCGCCTCAAAATTGACTCTAGAACGCGCCCAAAGACTTCAATTGCAAACGGTGAAACCTTGGGACGTTTACGTATCATTCGATGGTTTGCCAGCCTTAAAGCCGTTTGCCAACGTCACCGAACTCGAGTCCAACGTCTCGAACATGTTTCATGCGCTCGACCCAGAACTTGGTGCACAGTTTGACAGCTTGCGCGAACACGACCTTGATCTGGAGGCTCGAGCTGGCAAAGGTCCAGGCGGTTACTGCGACTTTTTTCCAGCTTCGGGCAAAGCCTATATTTTTATGAATGCGGTCGGTACACACGACGATGTCCAAACCATGTTGCATGAGGGTGGACACGCTTTTCACGCACTCGAATCGTTCAACCACCAAAACCTACATTGGAATTATCACGGTCCGATGGAATTTTGTGAAGTCGCCAGCAAGGGCATGGAATTGCTTGCCAATCCGTACCTGGAGCGAGAACACGGTGGGTTTTACACTCCTGAGGACGCAAAACGTGCTCGAGTGAATCATTTGCGCTCTTCGGCAGTGCAATTTTTACCGTACATGGCGGTCGTGGACGCTTTTCAACACTGGTTGTATGTGATTGCGTCCGAAGAGATCAGTATTAGCGAGATTCATGCCAAGTTCGCGGAGCTTCATCAACAATTTTTGCCATCAGTCGATTTTGCAAGTATCGAAGCTGGACTTTCAATGCGCTGGCAATTGCAAAGCCATATTTTTACCGCGCCGTTTTATTACATCGAATACGGTATCGCGCAACTTGGAGCGTTGCAACTTTGGCACAACTCGCTCGAGAAACCGCGTGAAACAGTACAACAATACCGTCACGCCCTTGGTTTGGGTTACACCAAAGGCTTGGCAGACTTGTTTGCAGCCGCAGGCATTAAAATGCCTTTTGACCCCCAAGTCGTCAAAGAACTGATGAAC
Source organism: Deinococcales bacterium (assembly GCA_031391225.1). Taxonomy (GTDB): domain Bacteria; phylum Deinococcota; class Deinococci; order Deinococcales; family JAAFIG01; genus JANXTZ01. The sequence goes on along the minus strand of JANMUC010000378.1, from coordinate 895 downwards.
TTTGTCTCAAAACACCTCGAGCTTGAATATGCCTAAAAAACTCGAGTTATCGGAGGGCAATCGGTGCCGGAACGCGTTCAGGTATCCTAAATTCTATTTCCTCGGGTTCGCCCTCTTCAATGACTTGTAAATTTGGGTTTTGTGTTTTGAAAAACGCAATAATTTCCTGTACCAAATCGTCGGGCGTGCTGGCAGCACTTGTAATCGCCACGGCACGCACACCCTTAAGCCACGAATCTTGCAAATCGACAATTGTATCAAGCCGCTGCGCATTCGGCGTCAAACGTTCCGCAAGCTCGAGTAACCGCATTCCGTTGCTCGAGGTGGTGCTGGTCACGACCAAAAATAAATCAACATGCGGCGCTATTTGTTTGACGGCTGCCTGACGGTTTTTGGTGGCATAGCACAGATCGTCTCGAGATGGAATGGTCAGTTTGGGAAAGCGCGATCTAAGGACTTCAACGGTTTTGTCGGTATCATCCACTGATAGGGTGGTTTGAGTTAAAACGATCACTTTTTCTGGATCGGGAACCTCAACCGTGTACGGGTCAGCCATGTTGGCATCAAGCTTGCGGTTGCCAAGTACGCTTACCAGTGTCGTCTGATCTGGCGCTTCGCCAAACGTTCCAACAATCTCTTGATGGTTGCTCGAGTCACCGATCAACAAAATCTGATAACCCAACGCGGCATATCGCTTGGACTCGGAATGGACTTTCGTCACCAACGGACAGGTCGCATCAATCGTTGCAAGTCCTCGAGCCGCCGCCTCGTGTCGCAAAGCAGGGGAGACGCCGTGCGCCGAGAACACCACGGTATCCCCAGCGTTGGGTAACTTCTCGAGGTCGGCAAGGTTTTCAACAAATCGCACGCCGTCCTCACGTTCGAGCCGACCAAC
>JANMUC010000377.1:0-4361 GCA_031391225.1 Deinococcales bacterium | reverse complement strand
CCGTTGAAGGATTTTTCGATGCCGTGCATCTTTATGGCGTTCTCGGACATGGGGACTCCTTGTGTGTCGGACTCGAGAAGCCTCTTACCTCGAGACGAGCGACCTGACCTCGAGCGCGGGCACGTTGACCCAAGTCCCCGCCTCACTCGAGCTTTGAATAGCCTCGCAAATCACGGCGATCTGATAGCCGTCCTCGAAGTTTGGGGACACGCTTGTGCCTTCACTGATGGCTTTGAAGAAATCGAAGCACTCGATGATCTTCGTCTCGCCGTAGCCGATGCCAAGCGCAGGGATTGGCCAGAGGTTGCCGCCGTAGGGGTGCGCCGGACCGGTGTAGATCGTGCGGAAGCCGCGACGGTCTGCGGCATCATTCGCGTCGAAGAATTGCAGCTCGTCGCGGCGCTCGTAGTTGAAGTGAAGCGAACCCTGATCGCCATGAATCTCGAAGGTCAAAAAGTTGTTGCGCCCGTAAGCGTTGCGCGTAGCCTCGAGCGATCCGACTGCACCGTTGGCAAACCGAAGCAGCGTCGAAACCTCGTCATCCACGTCCACGGGCGCACGCGGCACGCCCTCGAGTTTGCCCGCCGCGCCGAGCTTGTCCTGACCGCCGGACTGCTTGGGGCGGTCTTTGATGAAGGTCTTTAATTCCGCGTTGACGCTCGAGATTTCACCGACCAGATAGCGTGCCAGGTCTATGACGTGCGTGCCGATGTCGCCGAGCGCACCGGAACCCGCGATTGATTTCTGGAAGCGCCACGAGAGCGGCGAATTCGGGTCCGCCGACCAGTCCTGGAGGTACGTCCCACGAAAGTTCAGCACCGTGCCGATTGCGCCCTCCTCGATTAGCTTTTTTGCCAGCGCGACGGCGGGCGTGCGCCGGTAGTTGAAGGCGACCATGTGAACCACGCCCGCCTTCTGCACCGCCTCGAGCATGGCTTTGGCTTCGGCTGAGGTACAAGCCAGGGGTTTTTCACAGATGATATGCTTGCCCGCCCTCGCCGCCGCAATCGCAATCTCCGGGTGCGAGTTGTTGGGCGTGGCGATGTCCACCACGTCAATACTCGGGTCCTCGACGACCTTGCGCCAGTCGCTGCTGCCGCTCTCAAAGCCGAAACGGGTTGCAGCTTCCCGAGCGAGATCTTCGTTGACCTCGACCACGATTTTGCGGTAGGGCATGGCAGGCGGGGGATAGAAGAACATCGGCATCGTGGCATACGCCAGCGAGTGCGCCTTGCCCATGAATCCAGCGCCGATCAGTGCGACGTTCAGTGTTTTCACGTTTGTCCTTTCGTTTCTGCGCTTGTGCGCTCGAGTTGGTAGTAGTCATTTGCCGAAAGCCTTGTCTGTCTCGAGTGTCTGGGCAGCGGACTCGAGAAAGCCTGTAGGGTGCGCTGTGCGTTCTCGAGCGCACCCTAAGAAGTCCGATGTTGTTGTGCGTTTCGGCATTTCCCGAAGGTTCAATCTTGCGTTTTCACGGTCAGGAACACCGTCCAGGACGCAAAATGTAAGCCTCACTTTGCAGCGTTCACGACCTCGCTCGGTGCATTCTGGCGGTAGACGGTTTTCCACGCCTCGAGGATGTTGCCTTTCGTGACGGGCAGCGCATTCAAGGCGACGTAGGCGGGCGCTTTCTTGCCCAACAACCCGTACCCGCCGAGGATTGCCTCGGTCACGCCCTGATCGAACGGACGCTGTGCGCCCAGTCCCTTGATGATGCCGCCCTTAGCGATTTCGATGGCGACGTTCTTGCCGAGGTCAATCGTTGTCACGATCAGGTCGGGGCGGTTGGCGGTCTTGGCGGCAGCCAACACACCCTCTGCGGGTACGTCCCAGACAGCCCAGATGCCGTCGAGGTTGGCGTAACGCGTCAGCAGCGCACTGGCGACCTTCTCGGCATCACCGGCGAAGTCTGGTCCGCCGATGCCCTGCTCGGCGACGATCTTGATGCCGGGGTATTCAGTCGTGATGGTCTTCTTGAAGGCATCGAAACGCTGTTTGGTGACGAAGAAATCGGCGGCGTGGTAGATGATGCCGATGTTGCCCTTGCTCTTCAGAGACTGCGCCATCAGGTGGGCTGCGGCGACACCGTTGCCGTAGTTATCCGCGCTGACCGAGCTGATGTAATCCTTGCCAGCGACGAAGCCCTTGGGCACGTTATCCATGAACACCAGCTTGATGCCCGACTCGGCTGCCTTCCGATACGTGGCGGCGGTGGCGACCGGATCGGTCGGGATGCTGACGATGATGCTGGGTTTGCGTGCCATGACCGTCTCGATGTCGGAAACCTGCTTCTCGGGCTTGAATCCGGCATCGGTGACGGCGATCACCTCGATACCCATCTTGGCGAACTGATTCTTGAGTCCATCCACCTGCGCGTTCGACCAGTCGTTGCCGCCGTAGTGCAGCACGATGGCGGCGGTCGCCTTCATGCTTTTGATCTTGGCGAGTTCCGCGTTGGTGAGCCTGACGCTTCTGGCGGCGGTCGGAACTTCACCATTCGGACCTGTGCTGTAGACCTTGCTGGCAAGCCCTTTGAGCGCGGCAGCGGGGTCGCCTTGCGAGAAGGCGACGGTGAGGGCGAGTCCGGCGAGGATTGGCAGGGCGAGCTTGATTCTTGCGTTCATGGTTGACCTCGTGTCTGGTGAGATGGCGATGTGTTTGGGGCGGATGAATCTCGAGGGCCACCCTCCTGTTGGTTCGAGATGAATGTCTGAATGCGTGTTCAAAGAGATTGCATCTGAGAGGATGTTTCTTGGGGTGTAAAAATCGCGTTTGAGACGGTGCTCTTGAATCTCGAGAACGCCTTGTGGAACGCGCTGGAGGTCAGACGGTGGTGGAGGCTCGAGTTTGCAGGTACTTGAAGTTCAACGCCGCGTTCTCGCGCGGGTCTCCGGCGCAACCGTCGGCTTCGACGATCACCCAGCCGTCGTAACCCACGTCCTCGAGTGCGCGAAGCACGGCGGCGTTGTCGAGCGTGCCCTGATCGAGCCGCGTGAAAGCGAACGGTTCGGGCTGGAAACCCTTGAGGTGAACGTGCTTGATGCGGCTCGCGTACTGCTTGACCAGCGCGACCGGATCGCCGCCGCCCGCCGCCAGGTGCGCGGTGTCCGGGCAGAAGTTGATCCTCGAGTGCTTCATGACCTTCTCGAGTTGGGCGGGCGTCTCGACGATGGTGGTCAGGTGAGGGTGGTAGCTGGCGGTTAGACCGTAGCGTTCCGCAATGTCCACCGCGCGGTCTAGGCCCTCGGCCAGACGCCAGTAATCGTCGTCGGTCGTGCCGCTGCTGCGCTGCGCGCCGCCGCCGACGGTCAGGTGCTTCGCGCCCAACTCCGCTCCGATGGCAGCGGCCCGCTCGATGCGCCAGAGTTCCTCGCGCAGGATGTCCGAGAAGATGAAGTTCGCTCCCGTGTAGACCGCGACCAGCTCGAGCTTATGATCGAGCATCAGGCGACGGAAGGCGTTCTTGTCGCTTTCAAACTCGATCAGGGTGCCGTCGAAGATTTCCAGTCCCCGATACCCGGCGTCCGCGATGTCGCGCACGGCGTCCGGTGTCGAACCGGTCGTGAGGTAGAACAAATCCTTGATGCTGGTGACACCGACCGGGTGTCCGACGACGCTGCCCCACGCATTGCTGACGTAACCGTACTTCATGCCCAACCTCCTCGAGATGGCTCGTGCGTGTCGCTGTTTTATTGCCGAGATCCAAGATACAGATCAGCACCCTCCCGGCACATCCCGAGTCCTCGGGGGAACTCGAGCGCGGCGATTCGGGACGACCCCCCTAGAATTCGGGGGTCGAGGTCTGTTCGGAAAGCCCGAGAATCTGTTCGATGTCCTCGAGACAACACCGTCGGGTGCGCGAATTGATCTATTCGTGCTGGACGATGTTCTGTTCACGCGCGTCACGCCGTCCGCGCCATCGGGGACGAAAGTGGCAGGAGGCGAGTATAATGAAGGTCTACCATGTCGTCACACATCGCAGATAACCCGTCCGGGTCGCATCGCCTGCCCGTTCAGTCCACGCCGCTCGTCGGGCGTGAGGCTGAGATCGCGCAGGTTCAGGAGATCCTGAACTGGCCGGACGTGCCCCTGCTGACCCTGACCGGTCCGGGCGGCGTGGGCAAGACACGGCTGGCGCTCGAGGTCTCGGAGCGCCTGGCGGGGCAGTTCGTGGACGGGGTGGTGTTCGTGCCACTGGCGCTCGTGCGGGACGCGGATCAGGTCTTGCCCACCCTCGCCAAGGCGCTCGGTTTGCGCGAATCGGGGCGTCCGACCGTGGAGGTCGTCCAAGAATTCCTGCAAGGGCGACAGATGCTGATCTTGCTGGACAACTTCGAGCATGTTCTGGAGGCCGCGAGCGT
>JANMUC010000372.1:0-2832 GCA_031391225.1 Deinococcales bacterium | reverse complement strand
GATGTTGAGGCCGGAGCCGCGGCGGTCGAGGAAGTGGACATCGAAACCTGCGCTGGCCAAGTGCTGACAACAGCGGTTGTACCAGCCGCCGTGGCTGCTGATGCCGTGCAAGAAAACGACGCGGGCCCGCGGTGGCACCGTGGCGTGCCAGACGCGCGATATTCTTGGCGAATGGCTATTTGCTAACTGCTTATTTCAATGCGTTAAAAAGCCGTGAATCGGCTCGAGTGAGACAAAACTGACCATCTGATCCACTTTGATTTCTTTCCAAGATTGATCGAGGACCCCAACCACAAGCGGCAGTCGGGCTTGAAGAACCACAAAATCTCTGGACACCTCGAGCACCCGTCCGACAGCTTCAATGCTCGAAATACCTGTAATGGTCAATGATTCGCTGTCCAAGTCAACGCCAATGACCGTTTCGGTCATTGGGTTGACAATCATGCTGACCTCGCCTGGTTTGGCGGCATACGGTCCAACCCGGTCCATAACGTACAGAACGCGCCCGGCAGCACCAATCTCCAAGAGTGGCGAACCCTCAAGTTGAGGGTACAAGGTCACACGGGTGGCATGATGTTTCCAGCGTTCAATAAATTCGGCGACGGAGTTCTCTAAGACAGGCACGCCTCGAGTCTACCAGACCAAAGCCAACCGACTGGTTATAAATTAATTCGTCACCGCAGTAGGGACAGGCTTGAACAGGATTCGTGCCAAGCCTACGATGAACCAGTTTGACAACAGGCAATGCTGCAAATTCCAAAATCTGGAATAATCGATACAACAGAGGCTCGAGCGACACCCTCGGGTCGGAGGTTCAAAATGGCAAAACACAACATCACCCTGATTGAAGGCGACGGCATCGGTCACGAAGTCATTCGCGCCGCCAGACGAGTTCTTGAAGGCATGCAGGTCACAGGCGAACTCGAGTTTGAGTGGTCACACGCCGAAGCGGGCTGGGAACTCTTTGAACGCACTGGGGACAGCATTCCAGAATTCACGCTCGAGACAGTCAGAGCCAGCCAAGCCACACTTTTCGGCGCAGCCACCAGCCCAAGCAAAAAAGTGCCTGGTTTTCGCGGCGCAATCCGTTACATGCGACGCGCCCTGGACTTGTACGCCAACGTGCGCCCCGCCAAACACCACCCAGTCCCAGGCTCGAGGGCGGGCGTGGATTTGATCGTGGTGCGCGAAAATACCGAGGGTTTGTACGTCGAACAAGAGCGCAGTTACATGAACGGCGAAATTGCGATCGCCGACACCGTGATTACCCGCAGAGCCACCCAGAGAATCTGTGAATACGCCGCAAAACTTGCCGCCACCAGGGACCGCAAAACACTGCACATCGCCCACAAAGCCAACGTTTTACCTGTGACCCAGGGCTTGTTTTTAAACACCGCTCGAGAAGCAGCCGATAAAGTCGCGGGTTTAACGATCCAAGATATTATTATCGACAACTGCGCCATGCAGCTTGTGACCCGACCAGAACGCTTTGATGTGATTGTCACCACCAATTTGTTTGGAGACATCATCTCGGACTTGACAGCCGGTTTGGTTGGCGGTTTGGGCATTGCTGCCAGTGGTAACATTGGCGAGCAGTACGCGGTGTTTGAAAGCGTTCACGGCAGCGCCCCAGACATTGCGGGTCGCGGCATTGCCAACCCAACGGCAACTGTCCTCGCTGCCGCCCTCATGCTCAATCACATTGGTGAGTTTGCCGCCGCCGCCAAACTCGAGCGAGCCGTGGACATTGCGCTCGAGCATGGACCGCGCACCCCAGATTTGGGTGGCAAGGCGAGCACCGAAGAGTTCGCAACAGTGATTCTAGAAGCGTACAAGAGTGCGTAAAGTCTTCTGATGCAGTCTTGAGGGGGGACGAAAATACACGTCTCCCCTTTTCATTCAATGCCGCTCCTCAAGGGACTTCAAGTTCACGCACCTACGATAAATGCCTCGAGCTTGGGAGCTTCCAGTGCTTCGCCTACACCTGGAATTTCTGCAATCCCTTGAAGAATCTGGATACTCGAGCCTTCAAAATCAGTTCCAATCTCTTCGCACCTTCCACCGAGATGCTTGGCAAGGAACGCTTCAGCCACAGCGTTAAACGCTTGACGGTTCTCGGGACGGGCAAAGCCGTGACCTTCATCGGGAAACAAGACATACGTCACGGGGATATTTTTGGCGGTCATGGCATTCACAATCTGATCGGCTTCGGCTTGCTTCACCCGAGGGTCATTCGCACCCTGCCCAATTAACAACGGTCTTTGAATGCTGGAGACGTGGGTTAACGGCGAACGTTCCTTTAAAAGCGCTTGACCATCGTTGGTGGTGTCATCACCCATGCGATTTCTGAGCATCGCAATCATCGGTTCCCAATACGGCGGCACAGACTCGAGCAAGGTTTGCAAGTTTGAAGGTCCAACAATGTCCACGCCGCAAACAAAACGATCTGGGGTCATGGTCAAGGCTGCCAGTGTCGCATAACCGCCGTAACTGCCGCCCATGATCGCCACAGTATCGCTCGAGGTGATACTCTCACTGACCGCCCAATCCACGGCATCCAGCAAATCATCGTGCATTTTGCGTCCCCATTCGAGATTGCCCGCGTTGGTAAACGCCTTACCGAAACCAGTCGAAGCTCGGAAGTTCACTTGCAACACCGCATAACCACGGTTTGCCAACCATTGCGTTTGGGCGTCATAGCCCCAGGCGTCACGCGCCCAAGGTCCACCGTGAACCAGCAAGACCATCGGAACAGGTGAACTCGAGTTTGGGGGCGTGGTCAGGTAACACACCATCTCGAGTCCGTCACGGCTTGGAATCAATTTCGGCTGC
>JANMUC010000315.1:0-2325 GCA_031391225.1 Deinococcales bacterium | reverse complement strand
GCTGGGGTTGATCCGCTGCCCTCGTTGGCATCGGTGGCAAAACCCCTGAACAGCACGGGTTGACCACGAAATACGGTGATGGTGGTGGTTGGCAGGCTCATGGTGGCGATGGGTGGGTTGTTCAAGACTGAAATGGTGATGCTCGAGCTGACCGTGTTGCCGATGGTGTCCCGCGCCGTTGCGGTAATCACTTTGTCTCCCACTGTTGTAAAGCGGAACGTGGCGCGTCGTCCTCCAACCAGCGCAACTTCGCTGCTGGGTGCGGGCGTCCAGGTGATCGTACAGCAGTCAGCAGCGCCGTCTGGGTCACTGGCAATGGCATCAATCTGAAAGTCACGGTTGAGTGGAGCGATACTAGCAACGATAGGGGTAATACTGAACCTCGAGACGGCGATGGTTGGCGGATGCCCCAGGATGCGTTGGATCGCCCCCAGGGCGTTGACGCGCAAACCGCCAATTGTACCAGTGATATCGTTGGTACGGTGTGCAGTCTCGAGCAGAATGCGTTGGACTTGATCGGCGCTCAGGCTTGGGTCGGCAGCCCAGATCAATGCGGCGACGCCTGCCACAAATGGTGTGGAAAAGCTTGTGCCACTGGCACGACGAATCGCGGTGTTGTCTGGTGTTGCCCCCATCCAGACGTTGAATGGTCCGTAAATGTCTACGCTGTGATCGTCAGACCCAGCATCGTCGGTGGTTTCAGATGCGAAACGTTGTCTGCTGCCAAAACTGCTGCCAGAATCTTTGGTGGTCGCGTTTTGTGCCAAGCCTCCGACGCAGATCACAGCCGAAACTTCACATGGAACCCAGACGTCTGTTTCTGCGACAACTCCAGCGCAACCAGTTGGGACAACAAAGCCGTAGCAAGAAACAGCGTTCACATCAATTGCACCGTCGTTGCCTGCGGCGGCAAACGTCAGGATTCCCAGACTGTCTTTGAGAAAACTGAACAATCCGTTCAGCGGCGTGACCAGGAAACCAACACCGCCATCAACTTTGAACGCGCCACTGAAATTGAGAACCCTTGGGCGTCTGGCGAGTGCATCTGCCAGGTTAGCCAGGTAATTGAGCGAGTTGCCAATGGTTCGGATCACACCACCGATATCAAAACCTGGTCCAACGCTCGCCAGTGGACTCTGAACAAAGCTGAGGTCTGCGACAGGTCCAGCGGGTCCAGCCACGCCAATGCCATTGTCGGGCACGGCGGCGAGTGCCGACATCACCATGCTGCCATGAAATGGACATGCACCAGTTGCGCCAGCCGCGCCAACACAGGGGAAGGGATTGGGTGTTTCTGTCGCGCCAAAAGCCGTCACAGGCGGCAAATCAGGACCCGTGATGCTGGGACTGAAGCCACCGTCGGCGACCAGGACTCCAACTTTGTTGGCAAACCGACCCGCCACCTCGAGTTGCTGCCAAGCCCCAGTTACGCCCGTGTTCATCGGGAAACTTGGACCAGAACCCATGTAATCCCAGGTGAAAGCGTTGCTCGAGAATCCAGCCGAGCTGCCCGTGCCTTCAGTGGTCGAACCTGTGGCAATGCTGGTTGGGTTGATAATCAAGTTTGCGCCAACATTCATGCCTTGAGTGCTGGCTTCGCTGGCAACGGCGCTCAGAAATTTCAGGGCGTCTATACTCGAGGTGCTGAAATCACCGGTGGCAATTTTCGAGAGTTTCTGAAGGTTCGCTGGCAGGCTGGCAGGGTCAGCCGCAGCAGGGTCAACCTGAACCAGGTAGTAATGCGGTCCTTTGGCAGCACCAGTCTTAAAAATCTTGGCAATCTCATCCAAGTTGGTTTCCTGAATAATCTTGCCACCCCAACGGCTCATCAGGGCGTTCAATTTGCTGACATCATCGGTTTCGATCAGCATTTCGTTTAAGACAAAATCTGTCTGACCACCAGAGCGGCTCGAGATTGACGCCAGTGGACGCGGTGCGCCGCCGTCCAAACCAGGAATGCTGGCAACGACTGGTTTGAGGCTGGCGTCTACCGTCACCTTTGGCGGTGTGAGGGTTGTCGCCTCGATCACGGTCAAGTTCAAATCCTGGGTTTTGCCCAAGCCTCCACCCAAAGCATTCACCGTCAGTTTCGCTGCCCCAAGCGCCGCACTCGGGCTGGCTTGAACGATCAGATTTCCGCTCGAGGATGCCGCATCAATCGTTAATGGGTTGGCAGACAAACCTGCTGGCGGATTCGAGAGAGTAACATTCACCGCGTCAGCAAAATTATTCACGCGATTTAGACTTACGGCGACAGTTAGTGTTTTGTTGCGCTCGAGGTTGCTTGAGGCGGGCACAACACTGAGGGTAAAATCAGGAACTTTA
>JANMUC010000296.1:0-16631 GCA_031391225.1 Deinococcales bacterium | reverse complement strand
CCCGAACCAGATAATTATCAAGTGTCGATTTTTGTAAAGCCACTGAAACCGTTAAATCGTTGAGTAGACTTTTAAGGCGCTGATACTCGGGATTCGGATTATCCAAAGTTAAATCGCGTTCATTAGGACTGCGCACACTGGCAAATTGTTCAAGTCTCGATTTCAAGGATACGTAAATACCACTGGAAATACTCGACTCGAGTTGTATGTCAGCCAACTGCTTGTTTAAATTGGCATTCTGATTGCGTAAAGCTGTTAATTTAGGCTCGAGTTTGGCTTTCTCGGCAGTAATCGCTGCCCGCTCTGTTTCGGTATTCTTGATCTCCCCTTGAATAGAAATAGAGCTTTGCAGCAAACCTTGATACAAAGGATTGACTTCCTGGTTTTTAAGTTTGAAATTAATTAAATCCGAAAGCTTACTGCCATTTTGAGACGCAACGGCAAATGCTGCTGGATCACTGGTGATTTCGCGCTCGAGTACCAATAATTTAGGTTGATTTGCAAGTTGCGCTCGTACTTCAGCCAACCTCGATTTTGCAATCGTTAATTCGGTGGTGATGGTCGCCAAGCGATTAATGATCGAACTGATGCGGGACAACGTTGTACTCTCTTGACCACCCAAAATAGCCATGTTGTACTGACGGTTAAAAGCCAGCAAACGATCTCGAGCAGTATAATATTTAGTTCTAGCTTCATTGACCTGACGAGTTAACTGCGCACGAACTTGCGCTAAATTACCACCAGCCAAAGAAGCTGCTTCAGCGCCACTAACTTGCGCAATCACATTTTCAGCTCTGAGGTAATTTACTCTTTGTGCTTGTTCTTGAACTTGAGCTAGTTTTAAAGCCTGTTTAGCTTGCACGATTGAATTAATCAAGCCGGTACGTTCATTAACTGCATTCGTTAATTCGCCTTGGTCAAGAGCCAAAGTGCTTTTTGTGGTAAAATCAAGGTACTTTGCTTGCGCAATATCTCGAGTTTTGATTGATTTGTCAAGCTCGTTAGAAACAGTATCGATTGAACTTTCCATACGAATTTTGGGCAGTTTATTTAAAGCCATTAAAGTTTGTTTCATCCACTCGTTGGACATTACGGCAGCCAAATGTGCAGTTGGAGCCTCTACTGCCAAAGTAACGGTTGGTACCAGTATTTTATCGGGCGTTGCGCCAATTTGGGGTTTGGTAAATTTGACTTTGGTTTTCTTTTGCAGTCGATCAACGTCAAAGTCATTCCTTAACCAAGACGCAGGAACATCTGATTGCGCTTGTACCACCTTCAAAACCGCTTCAAGCACAGGATGGGAATTGGCAATTGAATCCATTTGAGAGTTGCTAAAACCTTGAACATCTTCCGTTTGAATTTTTGATTCAAATGATGCTTTCAATTGGCTACTCTGAACTGTAAATGTCGATTCCGCCTTAAAAATTGGAGTCATCAAGAAGAGCGCATAGATTGCGCCCAAAACAGCAAAAATAACTGGGAGGATTAAAATCCAACGGGCATGTTTACGAAGAATAAAGAAAATATCGCGTATCGAAATTTCGTCTTGCACTTTCACTCCTTTAAAACCCAGAAAAGTTCTAAATCACTTCCAAAGCTCGAGAATCATACATCAAGTCTATGAAAAATCAGTTCATCATTTCTGCATTTCTTAAACTGAACCGTTCAGCACGCTGGCATCTAGCCACCACTGGGTCTCGAGTGCCATAACCAGATCGGCAGGAAATAAACCATGCCCAAGTTGAGCAAACATGCTAGATTTTCCAGCGCCAGTCACGAAAAATTGTACCGCTCGAGCCGCATTAATGGTAGTGAATCCCAAGCTGACTCGAGCGACTTGAGGGCTTAAATCTGGGTTTGGGAAGGCTTCAAGCACCCAACCTGGATTCTCGAGCGTGGGCTGTCCTGGAAAGAGTGATGCGGTATGACCGTCATTACCCAGCCCAAGGTGGATCAGGTCGAACACGGGAACCCCGTCGAACATCACCTCGAGTTGGGATTGATACTCGAGGGTGGCGGCTGTCGCACCCAGTTCACCTTTGATACGGTGAATATTTTCATGCGGTATTGAGATTTGATCGAGCAGGGTCGCTCGAGCCATGCCAAAATTAGAGTCTGGATGGTCGGATAGCACACAACGTTCATCGCCCCAAAAAAGTTGGATGTTTGCCCAGGGAACACCGTCCAGTTGAGCTAGTGCGGCATACACGCCTTTTGGGGTGCTGCCGCCAGCGAGTGCTACACAAAATCGTCCTCGGGCAGCAATAGCTTGGGTGGCTCGAGTTCTGAAGTCGAGCGCGGCGGCTTGATACAATTCAGAGACGCTTGGGAAAACGTGTTGATTCATGAGGCTGGGAGTTCGCGCCAAGTTCGTGTCAGACCATCGGAAGATGAACCCATAAATTCACTGGCATGATTTGGTCCCCAAGAACCTGCGGCATAAGTTTCAGGATTGAGTGCGGCGTCCAAGAGCGGTTGAATCCATGCCCAAGAGGCGACGACTTCATCTTCTCTGGGGAACAGGCTGGCGTCACCGAGCAAAGCGTCCAGAATCAGGCGCTCGTAGGCGGCGGGTCCAAGGTCGCCGTTGTCGCGGTAATTAAAGTCCATTTCGACCACGCGCAAGCTCGAGTCCAAACCTGGGACTTTGGCATCAAAACGCAGACTAATCCCCTCGTCTGGGTTGATATGCAAAATCAATTGATTGGGCGAGGTTTGTTTGGGGAACATATTCAGGGGCGGGCGTTTAAAAACAATCGCGATTTCGGTGTTCTTGACGGGCAGGCGTTTGCCGGAGCGCACAAAAAATGGCACGCCCGCCCAGCGCCAATTGTCCACCTCGACTTTGATGGCAAAGTAGGTTGCCGTTTTGGATTCTGGTGCGACTTTATCTTCTTCTAAGTATCCAGCTACGGGTTGAGGAACGTTATTCTTGTCAATTATTGATCCTGGCGCATACTGACCCAAAATGGTGACTGCCGCCGGATTGGTCAACGGGCGGAGCGATTGAATCACTTTGACTTTCTCGTCACGCAAGGCGTTCGCACCCAACGTAAACCCGCCATCCTTGTAACTTGAGACTGGGGGTTCCATGGCAATTAAGGTTAAAAGCTGCATCACGTGGTTTTGCATCATGTCGCGCAGCACACCTGCCTCTTCGTAAAAACCGCCACGTCCCTCGAGTCCAAGGTTTTCGGCAACCGTAATTTGCACATGATCGACGTATGTTCTGTTCCAGAGCGGCTCGAAGATGGTGTTGGCAAAACGTAAACTTAAAATGTTTTGCACAGTTTCTTTGCCCAAAAAGTGATCAATCCGGTAAATCTGGGATTCTTTAAACGCAGCATGAAGCACGGTATTCAATGATTTTGCAGTCTCGAGGCTCGTGCCAAACGGTTTTTCGACGATGATACGCGTGTAACCTTGTTCTTCGTCATTTAAACCTGTTGCCGCCAGTTGTTCAGCAATGATCGGAAAAACGCTGGGCGGCACGGAGCAGTAAAACAACCAATTGTGAAAGCCAGCAGCCTCGAGTTTGTCACGCAGAGACTGGAATTGTTCTTTGCTACCAAATTCGGTAGTTTGATAGTCGAGTGCGTCGGCAAAACGCGTCCAAGCCGGCTCATCAATCGTACCTACTTCACTGGAAGCCTCAAGCGCTTTGCGGGTGAGTGCTTGATATTCTTCTTTGGTGCTTGGGGTTCGTGCCACACCAATGATCGCAAACTTTTCGGGCATGTTGCCATCTTTGACCATACGGTACAAGGCGGGTAATAGTTTTCGTTTGGTCAAATCGCCACTCGCTCCAAAGATCACGATTGCGGCAGGCTCAAGCACGTTTTGAGAAATCATGGGTTTCCTTTGAAAGCAAGCATTACCCAGTATCTTAGCGTTTTTGGAGTGTATGTGGAATGAAATACACCTTTGAAAGCCCTCAGCATTTAAACTGAAGCGGTGAGTGAAGCAAAGCTCGAGACGCTAGAATCCATTTTGAACGCACCTCCAGTCATCAAACTCGAGGCGGTCAACGTTGAATTCAACGCTCGGGCAGTGCTCCGAAATGTGTCGCTCGAGGTGGCGCACGGCGAATTTATTGCCATTATTGGACCGAGCGGTGGCGGCAAAAGTACCTTACTGCGGGTGATTGCTGGATTGTTGAAAGCAAATGGCACGGTCAATGTTCAAGGGCAGCCCGCCGTGGTGTTTCAAGATTACCGCTTGCTGCCTTGGCGCACCGTGCGCCAAAATGTGGCATTGCCCAGAGAACTAAACGGCAAAGGTCTAGCCCCAGACGACGTGCTGCAACAAGTCGGGATGCTCGAGTACGCCAACCTTTACCCGCACCAGCTTTCAGGCGGAATGCGAGCGCGAATTGCGATTGCCAGGGCACTTGCTCAAAATGCTGAGGTGATTCTGTTCGACGAACCCTTTGCCGCCCTTGACGCTCTCGTGCGCGAACGCTTTAACTTGGAAACCAAAAAAATTCATCGCAAAACTGGCAAAACCATCGTTTTCGTCACCCACAGCATCCGCGAGGCGGTCTACTTGGCTGATCGTGTGGTTGTCCTGAAAGACGGAGTTATAGACACCATTCTCGAGACTCGAGGACAGGGCAGAATCACCAGCTTTACCGAACCTCTCGAGGCAGAACTCCGCTCAAGGCTTGGTTTGGGTGACAGCACCTTCGTCGAACCCACGCCCAAAGCCGTGCGTTTCCCTTGGGAGCTTCTAGGCATTCTGATTGTCCTGAATGTGTTACTGGTCGCCTGGAACATTCTTGTCCCAGAATCCAGCTATTTCTTTCCAAGTCCAGGCAAAGTCTTACGCGCCTTTCTGGAGAACCGTGATAACCAATTCCTCACAGGCACACTCGAGACGCTACGCATAACCGGTCTGGGCTTGCTCTACTCACTCGGTATTGGCTTACCAATCGGTTACGCGATGGGCAAAATCCGCGTCCTCGAGAGGCTGCTCTCCCCTTTTGTGGTTGCGCTTCAAGCCGTACCAATTGTTGTCATCACACCCTTGCTGGTGCTCGGACTGGGTTACGGCACAAGCTCGAGGGTCTTAATCGCCACCCTCATCTCGATTTTTCCAGTTCTAATCTCCACCATGGTTGGCGTGCGCGAGGTAGACCGCGTCTACCGAGAAGTGTTTAAAACCATCGGCTCGAGCGCCTGGGGAATGCTGACCAAGCTCGAGTTTCCAGGCGCACTGCCCGTCATTTTAAGCGGTTTACGCAGCACCGCATCGTTGGCACTGATTGGCACTGTGGTCGCAGAATTCACACTCTCAGGCGGAGGCGGACTGGGTTATATTGTGGTCAACGCCAAAAACCAGGGACGTTACGACGTTTCATTCGCCGCCGTTTTTGTTTTAATGGCGCTCGGCATTGGCTTGTACGCCATCATTGCGATTCTCGAACAAATCGCGCTCAGATACCGTCGGCGTTAACAAAAGCGTCAAAAGCCCCGAATGAAGTCGGCATTGGCTGCTACAATCTGGGTTGCTCAAGGTTTGGTGAATGCCGAACCGTGAAATCAGGGCAAGATCAAAAAGTCAAAGGCAGGGCGCAGCAAGCAGCGCCCCTACGGGTTGTGAAACAAACAACCAAAAGGTGAATTTTGAATTACTGGCGTAAAAACTTAAAACCATTGCTCGACGACGAAATTGGCACAATGTACACGCAAGCCTCGACGCGCGTGGCGTTGTGCTTTCCCAACAAATACTCGGTGGCGATGGCGTCGCTGGGTTTTCAAGTAATTTACCGCATGTTTAACGAAGAAGAGGGTTTCGCCTGCGAACGCGCCTTCCTGCCAGACGATGTGGAAGCGTTTAAGCAAAGCGGCGAGTACTTGCCGATGCTCGAGAGTGGCAACCCTGTGGGTGAAGCGGATTTGCTGGCATTCAGCGTCTCGTTCGAGCTTGACTTGACCAACATCATTCGCTTTCTCGAGCTTTCGGGCTTAAACCCTTGGCGCGAGGAACGCGACGAATCTGACCCAATTGTGATCGTTGGTGGACCGCTGACCTCAAGCAACCCGTACCCGCTTGCACCTTTTGCCGATGTGATCTGCATTGGTGACGGCGAGTTGATTGTGCCGATTATTGCCGAAGCCTACCGTGAAGCGTCAACTCGAGAAGAATTCTTTGAAATGCTCGAGGGTCGCCCAGGAATTTACCTGCCAGACCGCATGGGTTTCGAGCCGATGTGGGCGACTGCACCCGTCGAAAAATTGCCCGCTTACAGCCAGATTGTCACGCCACGTTCAGAGCTTTCCAACATGTTCTTGGTTGAGGCACAACGCGGCTGCCCACGACCATGCACTTTCTGCCTTGCCCGAACGATGTACGGACCAAACCGTAACAACGAAGCTCAAAATTTGCTGGACTGCATTCCAGACTGGGTCACCAAAGTTGGATTGGTCGGCGCGGCACTGTCCGACTTTAAGCACACCAAATACGTTGGACGCACCCTGACCGAACGCGGCATCAAACTTGGAGTCTCGAGCATCCGCGCCGATACCGTGGACACCGAACTCGCCCAAATTTTGCGCGACGGCGGTTTGCGTTCGTTTACGGTTGCCAGCGATGCCGCCAGCCAGCGCTTGCGCGACTGGATGAAAAAAGGCATTTCTGAAGCCGACCTGACCAAAACCGCGCACATCACCAAAGACCTTGGCTTTAGCGGCTTAAAAGTCTACATGATGATCGGGCTGCCACCCGAAAACGACGACGACATTACGGAACTGATCGAATTCTCGAGAAGCCTTTCCAAAATCACCAAAGTCGCAATGGGCATTTCGCCATTCGTGCCAAAACGCCACACGCCGCACCACGCCGACCCGTTTGCGGGCGTGGACGTGATCGAAAAACGTTTCAAACGCATTCAAAAAGAGCTGCGCCGCGACCTCGAGCTGCGCAACGTTTCAGCAAAATGGGCTTGGGTCGAAAATGTCATCGCTCGGGGTGGTCCTGAGATTGGACGCGCCGCGTATCTGGTAAAAGACAACGAAAGTTACAGTTCGTGGCGCAAAGCACTCGAGGAAATTGGCTGGAAAGACCAATACGCCGAAAATATTGTGACCCTCGCGCAAACCCCAGGGACAGTGATTAAACCCGAGGCGCTCGAGATGCCCAGGGCGAACATGACCGATTTTATGGTGGCGAGTGGGGATTGAAACTGCTGAATTTGGAAGTTTTGTATACTGATTCTCGAGGTGACCTTATGACTTGGAATGAGGTTCCGAACGATAAAAGTCTACAAGACTGCCTTATAGAACCCATTTGACATCTTTGGATTGTTAAAATTGCGAACTCGAGTCTACCCTCACCCCCAACCCCTCTCCCGTCTTGACCATAAAACGCACCTGTCTTGACCCTAAAAATGCACCTTCTTGATGCCAAAACGCACCTTCGGGCGGCATCGCTTCTTGCTCGTAAGACAGCACCTCACGGGCTACTCGCGCTTACGAGCTTGGGACGCTTGTGCTTCTGGTGGGAGAAGGAAGTTTTTAGTGCTAACCCGATCAATACAAAACCCTTGCTTTAGACACGTGATTTTGGGATTGACGGGTCGCTCGAGATTCTAGAAAAAATGGGACAGGAAAATTTGAATGGTAGAAATTCCAAAAGATTGGTCTTGCAAATCCAGGCACGACCTCAAGAAACTCGAGCGACCATAGAAATCAAAAAAGTTCGGTTTTATACATCCGTATATTTTTTGCTGGCTAAAGTTTTGATATGAAAATCAAAGAATCCGTAAAACAAGAATTACAAACCGTTCTCGGACAAGCGATTCCCGAACCGAGCGATCCGAAGTTCAACAATTTTTACGCGCAACTCGAGTTGCATGACTCGAAACTGGCGGCGAAATTAATTGGGGCGCTCGAGGATGACGCACCAGATTCGATTTTGTTCCCAGAACAAATTGCGCAGGCGGAAACGCGCAATAAAGCCAAAGAGATCATGCAAAAAATGTTTTACCGTCAAGACCCGTACACGCACGAATGGGCGTTAGCCAAAGGCAAAGTGGGCTTGGCGGCACTTGGTGGAATATTGTGCTTTTTAATGCCGATGATGCTAACCAGTCCCTCGAGTGGCAAAGCTGAGGCTGCGCCTGTGGTTGCCAGTAAAACGGAAGCGTTTGCGAGTTTACCGACGGTGGCAATGGCGCAAGATGTACCAGTTGAACCAACCACCGTTGAAACCGCGCCCATTGGCGTTGCGCCCACAACCGATGAAGTTCCAATGGCAGCTAACGATATTCCTGCGCCTGTTGCCGAAGCAGCGCCCGTGCAAGTCGAAAGTGCGCCGTTGCCAGCACCAGTACAGTACAGCGCTCCAGTGCAAAGCTATCAACCTCGAGAAACCTATCAGCAACTGCAACAACCAGCTCCTATCTACCGAGCGCCCGTGGCATCTGTACCCAAAGCGCCAAGGCGTCCTGGGGGCGTGGTGTTCAAAAAACGCAGTTCGGGTCAACCAGCCAACTCATCGGTGATGTTCACGCGCCAACCTAGCGCCAATACAGCCAATACGTATGCTGGCGTTCCTCGAGAGAACACCAACAATGGACCACTGACGTTGTTCAAACGCGAGAAACCAGTTCCAGCTCCAAAAGTTGAAATTGCCAGTGCACCGAGCGAAGCACCGGCGCTCGAGATTCCAGCTTCGGCTGTCCCCGTTGCTGCCCCTGCGGTGGCTGTACAGGTTCAAGTTCCAGTTGCAGAGTCGCCTCTTGCGGCAGGCATGATTATTCCTGCGTCGTTGGCGACGGGCATCATTTTGGCAGAGGGTGAAAGCTCCGTGCCGATTGTCGTACGCACCGAAACGGGCATTACCTTCTTGGGTGAAGCCAGGTTGAACAAAGCCAGGCGTATGGAAATTCATTTGACAGAGTACGTGATTGATGGCAAGAGTTATCCGATCAACGCGCAAGTTTTCTCGCCCGATGGTTACCCAGGTGTGAGCGTAGCGGTCAACGACATGGCTCCAGATTTGTTCAACGATCTGCTGCGCGGGACTGCCAATGGTGTAACCAATTACGTCAAGGGCTTGATCGATTCAAGCCGCACAACGTTGGTGTCGGGTGGTGGAGCAGTCACAGACCGCAATCAAGTTCCTTTGGGTTCGTCAATTGCGGGCGCTTTGGCAGATTTGTTCAGCTTGCCTCAGGGCAACAAAGCGGTCATTCGGGTGGCGCAAGTTCAATCTGGAACTTCTATTTTGGTCACAGTGCTCTCCGTGAAAAACAATGGTGTGGATTCGGGCAACAGGTAAGTGGCATCGTTGGGAAATCGGGCAGAGCATGATCAAGAAAAAAGCGTGACTCGAGAAAGAAAACGTAAAAATCCCGTCAATGACAGGGTTTTCTTCTAGGGGGTCGTGCATGGCTCGAACCTACGAGCTATGGTTTTGGAAAAGGTTTTCAGGAAAAAATGCATAAGTCTTACCAGATCAATTCAAGAAATACTTTTTCGAGACAAACTTGAAGTCAAACTGACTGAGCCAGACGAATTTCAACAGACTTACTTCGAGCTGTAGCACACCAGCAGCATACGATTTTAGCAGCTCGAGTGATCAAACAGCACTCGAGCTGTGTAATAATCAGGTTAAAACCAATTGCAGCATCTAAAGCATCGATTTCGAAGAGCGTGAGGATGCAGACTTCGCCATTGTCAGGGTCAACGCTTGGCTTCACTGGGTTGGCATAGTTAGACCATGTGGGTAGTCCTGATCCGTCCGCATCTTTACTATTATCACCCTGTTATCTGCCCCCTGCACAGCCTAGAATTGACCCATGAACACCCAGATCAAATTGACTGATTCCGTCCCTGTTTCTGTTCGCCCTCAGCCAAAAACGCAACGCGTGGTCTTTGTTCTCTTGGCAGGGGTCAATTTGCTCGATCTCGGCGGACCAGCTCAAGTGTTCGACGTGGCTCGAAACTTCGGAGCAACTTACGAACTCTTGTTCTGCGCCTCTGTGCCGCAAGTCTTGAGCATTCAAGGCTTGCCGCTCGGACCGCTCGAGTCGCTGCCAGACCCTCGTCCAGACGATCTGGTGATCATCCCCGGTTTGCGATTGGCAGCACCGATCCCAGGGAAACCCTGGATTGATCCCGCCACCACGGCTTGGCTGCGCACCGCCCATTCGGCAGGGTCGCAACTCGCCTCGGTCTGCACGGGCATGGCGGCGCTCGGAGAGGCTGGGTTGCTCGACGGACGGCGCTGCACCACCCACTGGGCATCTGTGGACGAGATGCGTGAACGCTACCCGCGAGCTTTGGTGCAAGATGCCGTGCTGTACACCCACGACGGGAATATCACGACCAGCGCGGGTATCGCCTCTGGTATCGACATGTCGCTCTCGATCCTCGAGCGAGAGTATGGTCCGCAGCTTACTGCCCAGGTTGCCCGTTACATGGTGGTTTATCTGCGCCGCGATGGCATCCAAACCCAGACCAGCGTCTACCTCGAGTACCGCACACACCTGCATCCAGGCGTTCACCGCGTCCAAGATCAGCTCAGCCAGCACGTGGCTGAAAAGGCGACGCTTGAAACCCTGGCTGACCTCGCCAACATGAGTCCGCGTGGACTGACTCGAGCCTTCAAGCAACATACTGGTTTAACCCCGCTCGGTTACCAACAAGAACTGCGATTGGAACTCGCCGCCCAATTGATGGCTGACCCGCACCTCACGCTCGAGGCAATCGCTGCCCGTTGCGGCTTCGACGATCCCCGCCACTTTCGTCGCCTCTGGCACGCCCGTTACGGCACACCGCCATCAAGTGCCCGCACCTCGAGGACACCGACCGTGTCTGTCTGATTACGCCGCAACTTAAGCCTCGTCCCGCTCGGTTCTGAAAGGAGAAAAATTATGTCCTCACCAAGTGCAGTGACCTCGAACCCAAGGCTGCCTGCCCAGAAACACGGCTGGCGCTGGTGGATCACCCGAATCCTGCTCGGACTGCTCGCGCTGATCGTTACCGTCGCCATCGGAGTTCTGGTGACCGGAGCCATTGCCAAAGCCTGGCTTTGGGCGGCGTATCCAGCTCCTGGACAACTTGTGGATGTCGGCGGGTATAAGCTGCACATCGCCTGCCAGGGTTCGGGCGCAGGTCCAACCGTGATCCTCGAGGCTGGGACTGGCGCGACAAGCCTCGATTGGGCGCTCGTTCAGCCGCAAGTGTCCACATTCGCCAAGGTCTGCTCTTATGACCGCGCCGGGATTGGTTGGAGCGACGCCAGCCCCAAACCGCGCAGCATTCCAATTATGGTCGCGGAGCTGCACGCACTGCTCGAGCGAACCAAGCTGAAAGGACCGTTTGTGCTCGTCGGGCACTCGATCGGCGGCATCGTCTCGCGTCAGTACGCCGCCCTGTACCCCAGCGAAGTGACGGGGTTGGTGCTGGTGGACTCTGCGTACGAGAACCAGTTCCGCCGCTACCCCGAGCCTGTCGTGACATCCACCGCCCGCGCGGTGCAGCAACTCCGTATGCTCGAAACCCTGATTGCTCTCGGGATTCCCGCGCTCCTCCCAAGCTTGGCACCGCTCGAGTCTCGATTGCCCAAACCCAGCGCCGAGGCGTACCGCGCACTCATGACCTCAAATCCGAAGCACATCGCAGCGGGACGGGGCGAGATCGAGGAACTGCTGCTGGGTGATACCAAGCCCGTGACGACCTTGGGCAAGCTGCCGCTCGTCGTGCTCAGCCGTGGACACCCCGATCCTGGCATGTTCGACTCGAGCGTTACCCCTGAAGTCGTGGCGCAGTCCGAACGCGTCTGGACGCAAATGCAGCTCGAGCTAATGGCACTCTCGAGCCGGGGTAAGCGCATTGTGGCGCAAAAGAGCGGGCACAGCATCCACCTCGACCAGCCCGAGTTGGTGATCGGCGCGATTCGTGAGGTTTTGAACGCCCAGCACTGAATTCGCTCGAAGCACTTGGCACTGATCGCGGCGGGAAAGACAATCACGCCATCACGATCAAGAAATCCTATCAATCAAGCTCAAAGGAGACAGCCATGAATCTTGAAGACAACACTGCACCATTTACCGTTGGATCAGCACGAACCGCCGCATTGGTGGCAGGGTTGGCGTTGTTGGCTATGGCAATCCTCGCCCCATTCGCCAATTTTTACGTGCTCCAAAACCTGATCGTTGCCAACGATGCCAAAGCCACCAGCGAGCACATTTTGGCATCCCTCGGACTGTTTCGCCTCGGCATCGTTAGCCTTCTTGTGGTCGCCGTGCTCGATGTGGTGGTGGCTTGGGGACTGTACGTCTTGCTCGAGCCAGTCAGTAAAAACCTCTCGTTGCTGGCGGCGTGGTTTAGGGTGGTTTATGCTGCCGTGTTTGCGATTGCTTTAAATCCTCTTTTGGGCGTCTTGCAGCTTCTCGAGGGAAGCGAGTATTTACAAGCTTTTGAGACAAATCAGTTGCAGGCTCAAGTGATGTTGTCGCTGGGTGCATTTAAATCTGGTTGGGATATTGGGTTGGTGATTTTTGGCGTTCATTTGCTGGTACTGGGTTACGTGGCGTTCAAGTCTGGTTTTGTTCCCAAATGGTTGGGTGTTTTGCTGGGAATTGCCGCTTTTGGTTATTTGACAGACAGCTTCGGGAAATTACTGATCCCGAATTACAACTTGACCATTTCCACTTTCACGTTTGTCGGGGAATTTCTGCTGATCTTCTGGCTCTTGTGGTACAGCCTCAAAGGACTCAGCAAGAAAGCAATTGCGCAACCTCAAAGGGCATAGTTCAATCGAAAAAACACCGATTTTGTAGATACTCGTTCAACTCGAGTCTTTACCGATAACACAAGTCATTCGATCAGCCTGTGAGCCAGCGACGCTCGAGGGTGTCGGTTGCTATTGCGCCATCACGCCGTCCCAAGCTCGAGCGCAACCAAAAAACGTTTGTAAGGAGACTGTATGAAACCGTTCCCAGTGTACTTTTCCGTGATCATTTTTGCGCTGACCGCCATTGGACTCATCAGCGCCCAAAACAACAGCGCCGCCGTCTTGCCGGTCGCCCTCTCGAGCCGCATCGACACGTTCGTACACGAGCGAATGGTGGCTGAGCAATTACCTGGTCTTTCGTTGGTGATCGTGAAAGACGGGCAGGTTCGCTACAGCCAGGGTTACGGACTGGCAAACCTCGAGAAGCAAACTGTAATGACCGACCGCACCCGCGTTGCCATCGGGTCAACCACCAAAGGAATGACGGCATTGGCGGTGATGCAACTGGTCGAACAGCACAAGCTCGATTTGGACGCTCGAGTCACGAACTACCTCCCGTGGTTCAAGGTCAACGATGCTCGAGGCAGCACCATCACGCTGCGCCATCTGCTGAGCCACACCTCGGGCTTACCAGAGGGCACAACATTTGACGGCAACCGCGATCCGAACGCCCTCGAGAAACACGTCCGTTCACTGGCGAACACGGCACTTCATGGAATGCCAGGCAGCGCGTTTGAATACGCGAACGATGGTTATGCCGTCGCGGGTCTGATCGTGCAAGTCGTTTCAAAAATGCCCTATGCCCAGTACATGACCAAATTCGTGTTTGCACCCTTTGGCATGATGGACGCCACCTTTGACATCGCTCGAGCCGAGCGCGAGGGCATGGCGCAGGGCTACGTCAAACAGGGCAGCAGTTTCATTCCTCGTCCGATGTCTGTCAGTCAGGGAATTGCCCCCGCCGGAACCTTGCTGACCAGTGCCCGCGATGTGGGGCGTTACCTTGTGGCGCTCGCCAACGGTGGTCAGAGCGTGATCTCGAGCAATGCGCTCAAAGAAATCTGGAAACCGCAAGTGAGCATCAACAAGGCAACTCATTACGGACTTGGCTGGTTGCTGACCAACATCAACGGACTCGAGATCATACTTCACACGGGCAGTGTCCTGGTCAGCGGCTCGGCGTTTGCTTTTGTGCCCAGCCAGCGGCTGGCGGTGGCGGTCCTCGCCAACTTCTCGAATGAGCGTGTGGAAGAGATCACTCGAGGGGTGGCAACGCTGCTGCTCGGTGGTCAGCCAGAAGCTGCAAGTGAACTTCCGAAACGGGAACCCAGCACCTTCAAACCCGATCCAAGTGTTTGGGGGCAGTACGTCGGGACTTACGAAACCGAACAGGGACTGGTTCGCCTTTACAAGCAAGGCAACAGGTTGCTCGGAAAAATGGGCGAACTTGCCTTTGAACTCGAGGCGTACGGCGACAACGATTTCGTGCTTCGCGGTGAAGTCGGCGCGTTGGAGGGTCACACGGTCACGTTCAAAGTCTCGGCTGACCAAGGCGTGATGTTGATGCTCGACGGCAACGTTTTTGGGCAGAAAAAATAGCTCGAGTATTGGCAGACCTGGCGCGATTCACGCTGCCCATTTCAGAAAACACTGGAGGCTCGAGAACTTGCAATCTTCAACCAATTCCAGCTTTAAAACAACATCTCATCCAGCCAACCGCCCCAAACCCTGGGGTGTCCTCAAACACCGCGATTACCGATTGTTCTGGCTTGGGCAGACTGTCTCGAGCGTCGGGACGTTTATGCAGGTGGTCGGACAGAGCTTGCTGGTGCTGAAACTCAGCCACAATTCCGCACTCGCCCTCGGAATGGTTTCACTCGCCCAGGCGCTGGCGTTCTTTGCCTTCGCACTGATCGGCGGCAGCGTGGTGGACCGCGTGAACCGCCGCAAGCTACTTTTTGTCACCCAAACGCTGTTGCTTGGACTGGCGCTGGCACTGGCGACCTTGAGCGCGACCAATAGCGCTAGCTTGCCCTTGGTGATCGTGCTCGCCTTCTGCTCTGGTGTGGTCGTGAGTTTCGATCAGCCCGCTCGAGCCTCGTTGTTTCCGCGTCTCGTGCCCCGTGAAGAACTCTCCCGCGCCACCGCCCTGAACGCCCTGGCAATGACGAGCGCTGGCACTGTGGGTCCAGCCCTGGCGGGATTTACGGCAGCCACACTGGGTCTGAGTGTGAACTTTAGCCTGAATGCCTCGAGCTTCGTTTTCGCGTTGATCTGCCTGGCGCTGATTCGCACGGAAGTTCCGCCCTTGAATGTTCCGACCAAACAGCCTTTGCTCGAATCGGTGCGCGAGGGATTTCGGGTTGTGGCGAGCGACCCCGCGCTGCCCTGGGTTGTGTCTGGATACGCCGCGCTGTTGCTGCTCGGACCGTCTCCCTCGGTGTTGCTGCCCCTGTACGCCGCGCAAATCCTGCATGTTGATGGTGCACAACTTGGAGTGTTGTTCCTGATGGTCGGGGCGGGTACGCTGCTGGCTTCAGCCGCGCAGGCGACTTACGGTGGTCATGACCGCCAAGCTGGCGTGTTCGTGCTGAGCTTGATCGTCTGGGCATGCGCGTTGGCGGTTTTCGCCCTCAGTTCCTCGCTGGTGCTGTCTGCCGCCGCGCTGCTGGTGCATGGGGCAGCCCGCAACGTGGTCGGCACGACCGCCGTGACCATGATGCAACTCCTCGCGCCAGAACATGCCAGAGGACGGGTCATGAGCCTCAACACCCTGCTGGCTGGCGGACTGCGACCCCTCGGCGATTTCGGGCTGAGCGCGGTCATGACAGCCACCTCCTTGGCGGGCACGACCCTGGTCTGTGCGGGGTTGGTCGGAGTGTACGCCCTGGTCCTGAACCGACCACTCTTGCGGTTTGGTCATGACCAAGTTCAACCGTTCCGACAAGCAACTGTGGCTCGAGAACTATAATGGAGGACCAAGAAAAATCGAGTTTCGTAACGTTAAACCCTCGAGCGACCAACAGGCACTCGAGGGTTAAGGGTTTGAGAGATTATCTGAGAGACGTTATTTGAAGTTCATCTCGAGTTCCCAACGCATACCGCGTTTGTGGGCTTTGGTAAAACTTGGGCTGTCACTGATGGCAAGCAAAACCTTGTTGGTTTTGCCAACCACAATCGGTTGATCGGTCTTGTCTTTGGTGTCAAACTTGCGGCTAAATTCGACAACCACCAACCCCGAACGACACAAAAACAGCAAGCGCCAAACCTTGTAGGAACGTGAGCTTCATGGTGTCCCTTTCTGGGATTTCACCCTGCAAGGTAATTCAAGTTTGAACTAAACCGTTCATATCAAGAAAACGGTTCGAGCTTGGAGGACCTCGGATGTGAACCTCGAACGATGGTGATTCCATGCTTTCAACCACCTCCTCGAGAAATGCCAACATGCCCCACCAAAATCTTGTCCAGCCAGC
Organism: Deinococcales bacterium; assembly: GCA_031391225.1. Lineage (GTDB taxonomy): Bacteria > Deinococcota > Deinococci > Deinococcales > JAAFIG01 > JANXTZ01. The sequence goes on along the minus strand of JANMUC010000296.1, from coordinate 414 downwards.
ATTACCAAGGCATTACCGCAGACTCGGCAGCAGTCGCGGGTTTACTGATTGATGTTGAAACCCTCGAGCCTGGATGCTTTGTAATGCTTCGGTAACGGTGAAGCTCCAGAATTCATGAATGGAGGCACAAAATGATCTCGAGAATCCTTATTCCAACCGATGGCACACCCTGCTCTGAACACGCCACGCGCGTGGCATTCGAATTGGCAAAACGCCTCAGCGCTCGGGTGCTGTTGACGCATATCGCCGATGAACGCGGCACCAGCCCATTCAGCGAACGGCGCGGGGTACGGCAACGATACGGCAAAGTGATGCTCGAGTATTGGGTGGACGAAGCCGAACGCCAGGGTTTGTTTGCCAGTTACATGCTCGACTCGAGTCGCAATGTGACCGAATCGATTGTCAATATGGCAC
>JANMUC010000218.1:0-3840 GCA_031391225.1 Deinococcales bacterium | reverse complement strand
CGTACAGCACGTCGCCTGAATTTTTCACATGTCACAGAAAGCCCTGACATTGATTTAATTGGATCAAACTCGAGAAACATCGTTTACGTCGTGAGCGCAATTGCTAAAAGTTTCCGAACCATTGTTGTTATAGAGAACGATTTTATCCTTGTGCATCAAATCTTGTTCTGTGGGTATCATGGAATTTATCCTCTCGAAATATTTCCCGCCGCAGCTTGATATGCCAGTTTAAACATTTCAGTCAACTGCGCGGCACTTTCTGGTTTCAAGTTTTTATCGGCTTTCAACAATGCTGCCAATTGACTTGGCGTGCTGTTACTTGCAAGTCCTTCCTCGAGTTTTGCCTCCTCGAGCGCGTATTGCACGTTCATACTTTCGAGAATACTCTGAGCGCGGTCTATGGTAATTCCGTGGTATTCGTTGCGTTCATCTCGAGAAATTTGTTGTTCGGACACACCAAGTCGGGTTGCCAGTTCCTTCTGGCTTAATCCGTGTGCAATTCGCACGCCAATCAACCAGTGTCCAATGTTGCCCAGGCTGTGCAGCGTGGGCAATTCGCCGCGTTTGAGGCGGTTGTACATTTCAATTTCTTCCTCGAGCTGGGCTTGAAAACTGAGTTGCGGGTTTAAGGCTCGAGTTGTTTGTTCGGGCGTTAAGCCTTCGGTTAGAAAGTGTTGTTCTAAAGCCTGAAGTTGCTTTTTGTTTTGCTCGAGTTGCTCGAGGCTGCGACGGTATTCGCTTTCGGTACGAATCATATTTGGTTTCCTCCTTCGGGTGGGATTTTGAGGATGCCTTTTTGTTGATCGGTATTCCGTTGACGGCGAAATGCACTTGGAAAGGTCAGCTCAAAACCGTGCGGGTCACGGATGCCTGAGAGCTGTCCAAAATGTGGGTAAAGTTCGGTGCGGTAGGTATGCCACATTGGGAGTTGTTTCTTGCCTGTGTTCTTATCAAAACGCCTCGAGCTTGGTTGCCAAGTCCAAACTTTGTTTGGGTCTAGGGCGTTCAGTTCGCGTTCCAAATCGCCAGAGGCAAGACGTTTGAGGTCGCAAGCAAAATAACCGTCTATGTCGCTTGGGTGCGCTTTTTCTTCGACAAAAGAACCGTCCAGATAAATTTCGGTGATGCCAATTGCCCAAAGTTGTTTGACCATGATTTCGCACTGTTCGATAAGGTGCAATCGCCAAGCGACATCCCAACCTTTTGCGTGGTGGTTGACGAGGCTCGAGTTTTTCAGTTCGCCGAAGGTCAGTTCGTAATCTGCGGGTGGGAGTACGCCATACTGGTTAAAGGCTGGTAATTTTGACATCATCATAATTTAACATTTTTGTTGATTTATTTCAAGGATAATAGACAGCACTCGAGGTTACTGTTCCTTTCCGTCAGCCTCGTAGAATCTCGAGTATGATCCACAAACTATCAATAACCGCATTGATTCTGACCATCGGCGCAGCACTGGCAGGTGATGACCGTAAGTTGTTTAATTTCGCTTCAAAATCACCCGATTGGTTTGTGGTCAATGATGGCGTCATGGGTGGCGTCTCGAGCAGCACCGTCAAACTCGAGAATGGCGTGCTGGTCTTTGAAGGGCAGGTTCGCCTCGAGAATAACGGTGGGTTTGCGTCGGTGCGTTCAAACTCGAGCGAGCAGAATTTGAGTGAATTTTCGGGTATTGCGCTGCGGATTCGTGGTGACGGCAAAATGTATGCCCTCAACCTGCGAACCTCGAGCGCCAGAGGCGTGTTGTATCAATCCGAGTTTCAAACCAAAGCTGGAGAATGGCTCGAGTTGCGAGTACCATTTTCGCAGTTGCGTCCAACCCGATTTGGCAACACCTTAAAAGGCTTTGCACTCGAGGCAAACCGTGTTGAATTCTTCGGTTTTATCATTTCTAACAAACGTCAGGAGCGTTTCAAGCTCGAGGTTGATTGGATCAAGGCATATCGTTAAATTTAGATTTGTCTTGGGTTGTACCTTGAGTTAACCGTGTTGTCTAAAACGTGAGTACCAGAGTTTTTGTTAACCATGCCAGTTTTTTACCCGTCGAACTTAACAAATATGTTTTCTTCGAGCCTTTGGTGTCTTTAAAAGGCTCGAGAAGTTCAGCTTCGTATACAACTTCTAAACCAAGTGCCAAAGCCCGTGTGGTCAATCCTGGCAGTTGCTCGAGGATATCTGTAAAGCGTGGTTGATCTTGTAAGAGCAGGACAATTGGCAGCGACCATTTTTTCAGCGCAATATCAGTCACTTCAAGTCGCTCGAGGGTCTGCATGAGTTCAAAAACCACTTGCCCAATCTGTTGTCCTTTGGCGGTCAAAATATATTCGGGACGTAATGGGTGTCCGTACCCAGGGTTTCGCATCACCAAATCTTGTTCGATCAAGGCGTTTAAGGTGCGACTGAGGGCATTTTTGCTGAGCTTTAAACGCTTGACCAAAGTGACGAATTTACAGCCGTTGTTGCGGTGTAACTCTGAAAGAATCGGCAATGCCCAGCGATAATGCACCAAATTGATCAGAGGCTCGAGCTTGGGATTATTCATAAATATCACCTAAAAATTATGCTATTGACAAAACAAGTATTTTGTATAAAAATAGTACCGAAAGGAGAACAACATGACAACAACCGCAGACACAGTTCAAGCCAACTCAAGCATTGGTATGACAACAGGTGTAACTTTGGCAATCGAGGTCAGCGACCTCGAACGCTCTAAACGTTTTTATCAAGAAGTGCTTGGGTTTAGGTTTATCTACGAAGTGACCGAGATCGGTTGGTGTGAATTTGAAAGTCCAACCAAAGACGTGGTAATCGGACTTTCAAAAGTCGAAAAAGTCAATGCAGGCGGGGGCATCGCGCCAACTTTTAATGTCACTGACATCGAACACACCCGCAGCATCCTCGAGTCACGAGATGTGCGTTTTGATGGACCGACCAACACCATGCCAGGTTTGGTGATGCTGGCAACTTTTTACGACCCAGACGGACATCCATTTATGTTGGCGCAATCTTTAGCAAACCCGGATTAATGTTATGGAACGTTTGAGGGCTTGGGCGCGTACACTCGAGCATGAACAACTTCTTCGAGAATTTAAGCCAAAACGCCGTCGCCCTTTTAGAGCAAGGCTTAAAATTCTTGCCAGGTGAAACACCAAAAACCGTGGTGCTCGAGTTGAGTGGCGCTTACCCAGTGACAAGCCCAGCCAACCCATTGCCCATTCCGATTCAATTGCCTGGACAAAAGAAAATCACAACCTTGGACGATCTGCGCGATCAACTCGAGCGTCTGACCCAAATTCGCAGTTTGCAAGAAATCATTGTGCTCGAGCGTGGATTTGAGGGCGGTTTCGCCACTGCCTTTGCCGTGCGTGGCTTGCTCGAGGAATTCCGCAAAAGCGGTAAACGAATCACATTTTACAGTGATCAAATTGGCAACCTGAGTCTGTATCTGGGCAGCGCTTGCGATCAGATTGTGACGCTGGTTGAGGGTGAAATTACAGCCGTTGGTTTGGCTGCCAGGGTCGTGTTTCTCGGTGAAACCCTGAAAAAAATCGGCATCGAACTCGAGGTTGAACGCCGCAGCGAATTCAAGAACGCGCCAGAACGCTTTACCGCCAGTGAGTTTAGTGCCTCACACCGTCAGAACGTCACAGGCTTGCTCGAGGGTTTATACACCCACTGGCTCGAGACGGTTTCGACGGGGCGCAAGTTGTCCACAGATGCCTTGCGGGCGGCTGTGGACAACGCGCCATTGCTGTCCGAACGGGCGCTCGAGGCTGGTCTTATTGATAAGATCGCTTTTGAAGACGAACTGACTTTGAACGCCGCGCCCACTGCGGGCGG
>JANMUC010000195.1:0-4682 GCA_031391225.1 Deinococcales bacterium | reverse complement strand
TTGCCATGCTTGCCGCCATTGAGGTGGTCAATCCTGACATGAGTACTGCCGTGGATGACGCAATTATTTCTAAAATGGGTGATCGAGGGCAGATTAAGGGCGCATTGATTGATGGACCTCTGGCGCTCGATAACGCCGTCAGCGAAGAAGCCGCCCGCATCAAAGGGATTGTTTCGCCCGTGGCGGGACATGCCGATATTTTGATTGTCGATAACATTGATGTGGGCAACGTGTTTTACAAAACCCTGGTTTATTTTGGCGATGCCCAAGTCGCTGGCATCATCATGGGGGCGAGTGCGCCGATGGTCTTAACTTCTCGAGCCGATTCTGAAAGCACGAAGTTTAACAGTATTGCGTTGGCGTGCATTCTTGCCGAACGAGGGAAATTTAAGTAAGAAGCTCGAGTTATTGTTTCATTGTTCGAGTTGAAGGTTTGGCGACTTCTAAAATCATACTTGCAACGCTTTGGGCAGCGCTGGATTGATACTTTAACCAACCTTCAATCACTTTCATGTCTTCAGGATTGGCGCTGATTCGGACTTGGCGGGTTTTTAAGCCCAATTCTTTTCTGCCTGCCCCTTCTCGAGCACCACCACGCCCCGACTTTGGATGGGAAAGCATTTCATTCTCGAGTTTTAACCAAACATTGGCAGTGATTTGAAATTCTTGCTCGAGAAACCTTGCGAAATCGTTTGAGATTGCCAGTTGATTGCACAAGATCAAACTCAGTTGATCTTTATTGATACCAGCTCGCTCGAGAAAATCTCGTTTTGCTTTGCCTTTAATATGTCGCACTTCAAGTTCTTGAGCAAGCAACCAACCCGTTGATGGCGGAATGAAAGCCTGATCTTGTGGGTTCAGAATTTTGAAAGACATGTTCACCTCCTAATGGTAATCCTCGAGTTCGATCAAGACCAAAATATTCTGATGCGATTGAGATTCCGACTCATGCTGTAGGTTTTTCTTTTGAACTTCAAGGTCTTTGATCATTGTTAAGACCAAGCGGAATTGCTTGTTTAAGCGAATGCTGTGTTGAGCCTTTCGATTTCCAGACAATGTCTCAAAATGTAAACCTTTCACGTTGTACAAAACAGTTTCATTTTCAATTGCCAGTAAAAATCGCACCACCGTTACAAATGCTTTGATAACACCAACAGGAAATTTTCGTGCGCCTTTTCCCTCGAGGTACAAACGCTCGAGTTTTGGATTGGCAAACGCAACTTTCACGATTAAGACTAACGAATTTTTATGAAAAAAGTCAACATCAATCAAAAAGCATTTATCATACGGTTTGGATTGATTTCTGGTATTCCTCGAGCGCCCGTTCTTCGGCTGGAATCCGAACTCCCAATAACAACGCGGCATTCACCAAGCTCGAGATGACAGCCGTCACCCAGCAGCCAAAAATCATGGGCGCAACAAAAAGCTCAAGCGCCACCACAATGTAATTTGGGTGTTTGAAAAACTTGTAAGGTCCTTTGGCGACCAAATTGCCGTTTGGAATAATAATAATTCTGGTGTTCCAGTATTTGCCCAAACTCGTGATTGCCCAGTAACGCCCGATTTGCGCCAGCACAAAAATGCTCAGCCACAACCACCACAAATTGCTCAAGCTCGAGCCGCGCAAGATTCCCTCAAGCAGCATGAAAACAATCCAGGACACATGAAGCAACACAATGAATTTGTAATGCTCTGGCGCGTATTCTTTACCGCCCTGTGAAAGCGCAAACTCGAGGTTGTGTTTTGCCACGCGAAGCTCGAGTAGGCGTTGAATGATGATGGCGGCAATGAAACCGATCAGGTACAGCATCAGATGATGGTGTCAATAATAGCGTAAGTGATGGCTGTGGCGATCACGGCAACCACCAGGGTGATGATGGCTTGCGAACCTTTGGGCAGGTTCATGCTGGATTGAACGCCGAGATAACCAAAGTAAGCATTGGCGGCAAGAATCGCGAGCAACAACGCCGGTATCAGCAAAATGCCAACAATTGTGATGGTCAGGATTAAAATGGCAACGGCTGAAATAATTGAGAGTGGCATCCAAAAGAGTGAGAACGTGTATGCCACTTGGTCGAGGGTGCCAGTGCCACCTTGAGATTTTCCAAAAGCATGAACCACATAAACAAACACAAAAAATGCTGCCAGCGTCGAGATCGCGCCGCCGATGATGCCGCCAAGACCGCCACTAAAACTCAGTGCGCCAGAGATCAGTGCGCCCAGTCCGACGTAAATCAGGGCGTCGCGCATCGTGCCACGGTTTTCATAGGTGTCAAAGGTTGCGACAGTTGGGTTGCTGATGACTTTGATGCTCTGATCGATCATTTCTGAAATTGGCACTGGGTTTGGGGTGGGTGCGCTCATGATTTCACCTCTCGAGTTTAAAAGTGGCTCTTAGTGTAGCAAGATTTGCTTCAAGTGTGACTACGTTCGTACTGGCTTAAAAGTTCCCAAGCTTCAATCATCACTTTGGCAACATCTGGTTTGGCAGCTTGCAACCCAAGTTGTAAAGCTCGAGCGCCAATTCGTCTTAAACCCTCAAGATCATTTTCTCGAGCCAGTTCAATTGCACTGGCACGTTGAGGTTTGCGCCGCTCGAGCACCCGTTCACGGGTCAGGACTTCCAGCGTTTCATTCTCGAGGAAGACTCGTTTGGCGGCGTTCACCGCATCACGCAGTGCTTCACGTCCCTGATCTGCCAGCAATGCCAGCGCCTCGAGAATCAATTCTTGTTCTATTTTGGGGTTGTCCACCGCAAAACCAAAAATGCCTTCCGCCACTCGAGCTTGAATGGTGGTGGCGTCAGGATGGCGTGCCAGTTCTTGCTCAAGGATGGTTTGCAGTTGCGTGACAAGGTTAAGCACAGTTCACGTCCTGAAAATCACGTGTTCGGCGCTAAAGCCAGGTCCCATCGCGCTGATTGCGCCGTACTCGCCAGGATTCACGCTCGAGATTCTGTTCATGAATTTCTCGAGCACAAAAAGCACGCTGACACTGCTCATGTTACCGCAATTCTCGAGCACGTTTCTGGCATCTTTTAAGGCGTCAGGCTCGAGTGAAAGTGATTCTTGATAGGCTTCCAAAACTTTTAACCCGCCAGGGTGCGTGACAAAATGTTGCAGTTGCTCGAGTTTGATGCCGTTTGCCTTGGCGGCTTCGCAAAGGTTCTGGCGCATGATGCTGCGCACCAGATCGGGAACGCTTTTGGCAAAACGCACTTTCAAGCCGCCGTCCACCACATCCCAACCCATGACATCTTCGGAATCTGGAATCAAGGTACTGTAACTGCCAAGAAGTTCGGGGTTTCTCGAGTGACCATCCGTGCTGACGATCACCGCTGCCGCGCCGTCGGCAAACAAACTGGTGGCAACCAGGTTCGATTTGCTGCGGTCATTGTGCTGAAAGGTCAAACTGCACAATTCCACCGCCACCAGCAGTACACGCTTTCCAGGAAAGGCTCGAGCGTACTCGGAAGCTCGAGCCAACCCTGCTGCGCCACCCGCACAACCCAAACCCCACAAGGGCATTCTGGCAACGTGAGGCGACAATCCCAAACGTTTTATCAAGGTCGTATCCAAGCTGGGTGTGGAAAGCCCTGTGGTCGAAACAAAAATAATGGCGTCAATTTGGGCAGGCTCGAGATTTGCGTTTTTTAGGGCTTCTCGAGCCGCCGTTTCACTCAGACTGGTGGCGTGTTGAACGTAGAGGGCGTTTTTTTCGGCAAAGCTTTTAGGATTTTCAAACCATTTTAAATCGGTACACAAAGCTCGAGTCTTAATCTGTGAATTCTCGAAAATCGTCACCAGCCGGTCAATGTCTCTAAAGCTCGAGGCGAAAAGTGTTCTGGCAAATTCGCGGATATTGTGTTGTTCGATGCGGTGTGTCGGCAGTGCAGTGCCAACAGAAAGTATTTTCGGGTTCACAAGTCATCACTTTCGGGGGTGTCGCACGAATCCCTAAAAACGTACTGGCTGAGTCGTTTGCGGTGACGGCTCGACCAGTCGATGCTGGGGCGGCGCTGCCCCTCTTTGACATAACCAAGTCTGTAGACCGCCATCAGCTCGAGGTTGTCTGGAACGCCCAAAAGGCGAATCATTTGCTGCCAGTTTTCGGGAATTTCCATTGGCGTGCTGATAAACTGAATCCCCATGCCGAGCGCGTGGGTGGTCAGCCAAATGTTTTCCATCGCCGCGCCCATGCCAAAAATGCTGTAAAAGCCGCTCAACTTGCCTGGAATATACTCGGCTTTGTCGAGCATCACGCCCATGATCAGCGGGCTGCTTGCCACCAGATCGCGGTTGTCTTTGCCGAGCATTTTGGGAACACCCATGCGCCGCATGATTTCGACCCCAGTTGGACTCATGATCTGCTTGGCAAAAGGCTTGAGGGGTCCTGGCAACTGGTCAAAATGAATGCCATCGCCGCGTTCCTCGAGTTCCTTTTCGCTAAACCGAAAATACGGGCGGTAACGCTCGAAAAACAGTCCATCGGCGATCAATTTTTCCATGCTGCGCCCCGCCAAATCGGCAATGGCAGCGCGTTTTTTGGCGTCTTCGATCAAAATAAAACGCCACGGTTGAGAATTAAAATGGCTCGGCGCTCGAGAGGCGGCTTCCATCAAAATGCGTTGATGTTCTTTGGAAACGGGACGTGGGTCGAACGGTCCGTTGGTGGTTTTTCGG
>JANMUC010000174.1:0-21571 GCA_031391225.1 Deinococcales bacterium | reverse complement strand
CATCCGCGCTCGAGTCAATCTTGGTCGGGTCGCTGTCGCTCGAGTTGGCGGTGTTGGTTTCACCGCCTCCTGCGGCGGTGGCGGTGTTGGTCAGGCTCGAGACTCCAGTGCCGCCTGCTGCCGTTTGATCGATGGTGACTGGGATTGAAATGGCGGGGTAACTTGCACCCGCAGTCAAAACGTCAGCCCTCGAGCATGACACTGTTTGACCCGTGGTCGTGCAAGTCCAGCCTGTGCCTGTCGCCGTGCCTGGGGTCAGTCCTGCTGGAATCGTGTCCGTGACTGAAACTGGCGCTGTCGTGAAGCCCGTCCCAGCGTTGGTCACCGCCAGGGTGAACATGCCACTCGAACCGCGAATCATTGGGTCTGGCGTGTGAGATTTGGAAACCATCAAATCTGGCGTTTTTGGCGTGAAGGTCGCGCTGGCACTCTCATCGCCCGTGGCATCGTTTGGTGTGCTGTCAGGGTCTGGTGTACCCGAGGCTGTGACTTCAGCGGCATTGGTTATTGCAGTGCTCGAGTTAACTTTCGCTACCAAGCTGAGGGTTTGTACACCCACTGGCACAGTGTTGATGCTCCAATTTCCGGTGGCTGGATCGTAGGTTCCCGCGCTAGGGTTGCTCGAGACGAAGCTTAAACCTGCGGGCAATTTGTCGGTCACGACCACGTTTTGGGCAGCACTCGGTCCCGCGTTGGTCAAGGTCAGCAAGAAGGTTGCATTGCCTGTCACGTTTGGCGTTGCGCCTTGCAAGACTTTGGTCAGTGACAAATCGGCTTTTGGCGCAACTGGCACTGTGGCGGTTTGTTGGTTGTTGCTGGTGATCGGGTCGGTGTTGCCGCTCGAGACGCTGGCAGTGTTGGCGACTGGATTTGGCGCGGCATAAGCCTCTGGCATGGCGTACGTGGCATTGATCGTTCGGGTGTCACCGACAGCCATATTGCCCACCAAGCATGGGAAGTTACTGGTGCAATCGCCCGTGTTCGAGACAAAACTCAAACCGCTTGGCAGTGCGTCGGTCACAACCACATCGCTGGCTTGCGAGGGTCCTTTGTTTTTGACGACAATCGTGAATGTGGCACTTTCACCTGGCACAAACTCGAGCGGCGCAGTTTTGCTGATTTCCAGATCGGTGCTCGAGACAATCGTGGTCGGGTCGCTGGCAGAATTGTTGGTGGTCACTGTTTCGCCGCCGCCAGACACGCTAGCGGTGTTGGTCAGGCTTGGGGCAGCCGATTGCTCAACGTTAACGGTGACAGAAATTGCTGGTGCGCTCGAGCTTGCGGCGATGGCGGTGTCGGTGCTGCACTGTACGGCTTGTCCTGCAACGGTACACGTCCAGCCCGTGCCGACGGCGCTGATTGGCGTTAAGCCAATTGGCAGATTGTCGGTCATGTTAACAGTGGCAGTGGTTGGTGCTGTGCCAATGTTGTTGGCGGTAATGGTGTACACCCCACTTGTGCCTTTGGTGAAGCTGCCTGTATGGGTTTTGCTGACCGTCAGATCGGGTGCTCGAGTGTTCAAACTGACACTTGCAAAATCGTCGCCCGCGCCATCGTTTGGTGTGCTGTCAGGGTCTGGCGTGGTGGCAGCGCTGACTTCGGCGGTATTTGTATTGTTTCCTGCGGTTGTGACCTTGGCGTTAATTTCGAGCGTGGTGCTGCCAATCGGCAGTGTAGCAAGCGTCCAAACGCCAGTGCTTTGGTTGTAGCCGGCTTGGTTGCTCGAGACAAACGTTAATCCCGCTGGCAGTGGATCGCTGACGGTAACGCCAGTGGCATTGCTCGGACCAGCGTTGGTAAGCGTCAAGCTGAATTTCACGGTGTCACCCAGCGCTGGGCTGGTACTGTCGATGGTCTTCGCCAGACTGAGGTCGGCGGTCGGTGCGGCGTTGGCGCTCGAGGTGGCGGTGTTATTCCCTGGTTCTGGATCAATCGTTTGGCTGCTCACTGTGGCACTGTTGACCACTGCGCCAGTCGCCGCAAAATCGGCTGGTACAGTATAGGTGGCTGTAATTACTTTGCTCGAGTTTGGAGCCATGACGCCCAAATCGCACGGGAACGCAGTGGTGCAATCGCCTGCGTTGCTGGCAAAAACCAAACCTGCGGGTGCGTCATCACTGACACTGACGTTGGCGGCATTGCTCGGACCAGCATTTTTCACCGTCAAGACGTAACTGACGCTCGAGCCTGGAACAATGTTGGCAGGACCCGTTTTGCTGATGCTGAGGTCGGCTTGTGGCACCAGGGTGTTGCTGTCGCCGTTGTTGTTCGAGCTTGGGTCTGATGTGCCGACGGGCGGCGTGACGTTGGCGGTGTTGATCAGGTTTCCGGTGGCGCTGGCAACCACAAATCCTGTGGCGGTAAAGGTCAGCGTGCCGCCGTTCAAGACATCGACGACTGCGTTGATGTCTCCCGTACCACTGGCGGGGCAACTCGAGCCAACACTGGCGCTACAAGTCCAAGTGACTCCCGTAATCGTGGCTGGGAAGTTGTCACTCACGGTTGCGCCAATCGCGGCGCTCGGACCTGCGTTGGCAACCACAATTTTGTAAGTAATCTGCGTGCCTGGAATCGCGGTACTCGAGGCTGGGAAATCGGTTTTGGTCAAGCTCAGGTCGGCAATGGGCGAACCCAAGGACGTGTTGGCTTGGGCGGTGTTGTTGTTCACGCTCGGGTCAGGCGTGTCGGAGCTGACTGTGGCGATGTTGGACACTGGGTCTGGGGTGGTGTACGCGCCTGGAACGGTGTAGCTGACGGTAATTGATTTGCTGGCGTTGACTGGCAAGGTGGCGAAACTGCACGGGAAACTCGAGCAATCGCCAGCCACGGTCAGCAGCATCAATCCTGCTGGAATCGGATCGCTGACCACGATATTGACCGTATCGCTTGGACCCGCGTTTGCCACCGTAATCGTATAACTGATGTTGGTGCCTGGCGTGGCGCTGACCGTTCCAGACTTTTGAATGCCCACATCCGCGCTCGAGACAATTCCCGTCGGGTCGGTGTCGCTCGAGTTTATGGTGTTGGTTTCGCCGCCACCCGAAACGCTGGCGGTGTTGTTGAGTGTGGCTACGCCTGTGCCTCCGGCAACGCTTTGTTCTACGGTTACTGGAATACGAATCACTGGGTAACTCGAGCCAGCATTTAAGACATCTGAACGTGAGCATGAAACAACTTGCCCCGTGGTGGTGCAGGTCCAACCCGTGCCAGTGGCAGTATCTGGGGTCAAACCTGTCGGCAGGGTGTCCGAAACGGTCACTGGTGCAGTCGTAAAGCCATTTCCGGCATTCGCAACGGACAGGGTGTAATTGCCGCTCGAGCCTCGAACCATTGGGGCTGGCGTGTGGGTTTTTTGAATCGTGAGGTCTGGCGATTCTGGCGTGAAGGTCGTGGTGGCGGCATCGTCGCCCGTGACATCGTTTGGGGTGCTGTCAGGGTCTGGGGTGCTGCTCGCAGAGACTTGGGCGGCGTTGATGATCGCGCTGGTTGAAGTCACAGTGGCGACAAGCTCGAGGGTCTGCGTGCCGACTGGAACGCTGGCAAAACTCCACTCGCCGTTGCTGGAATTATACATTCCAAGGCTTGGGTTGCTCGAGACAAAAGTCAGTCCTGCTGGCAGTTGATCTTTGACCACCACGTTTTGCGCCGCGCTCGGACCCGCGTTGGTCAGCGTAATCAGGTACTTGGCGTTCTCGGACAAATTCGGTGTCGGGTTGGTCAGGACTTTGGTCAAACTCAGGTCGCTACTTGTCGCGACTGGCGTGATCGTGCTGCTCGAGTCGTTGGTGGTGTCAATGTCTGGAGTGCTCGAGCTGACTGAAGCCGTGTTGGTAATGCTCGAGTTGGTGTTCTCGCTTGGCACGCTGTACGTGCTGGTGATGGTGCGGGTTGCCCCGACTGGAACGGTCACGAAATTGCAAGGGTAAGCCGTTGTACAAGCACCAGCGTTGGAAATGAATGTCAAGCCTGTTGTGGCTGGGTCACTGACCACCACGTTTTGCGCGTCCGACGGTCCGTTGTTGGTGACGGACACCGTATATACCGCGTTTTCACCTGGCGTCAAACTGACTGGCGCGGTTTTCAGCACACTCAAATCACTCGAGGGGGCGACAGGCACGTTGACGGTGCTGGCGTTGTTACTGGGGTCTGGGTCTGCGGTGCTCGAGCTGAGGGTGGCGGTGTTTGAAACGCTGGTGGCAGCAAAATTGGCTGGCACGCTGTAGGTGGCTTTGATGGTACGGCTCGCGCCGTTTGGAACGGTTGCCAAGTTGCAATCAAAGGCGGTGGTGCAATCAACGGTATTGGAAACAAACGTCAATCCTGCTGGCGTGATGTCCGAAACCACGACATTCTTGGCATCGCTATCACCAGCGTTGGAAACAGTAATCGTAAAGACCGCGTTTGTGCCTGGAACAATGCTGGATGGCGCGGTTTTAACAATGCTTAAATCGCTACTCGAGCCGATGGTGGTCGGGTCGGTGTCGCTCGAGTTTACTGTATTGAGTTCTCCTCCGCCCGAGACGGTTGCGGTGTTGGTCACGCTGTTGCCGATATTTTGCGAGACATCGACGTTCACCAAAACATCTGGGAAACTCGCTCCTGCTACCAGAACATCCAGCCTGGTGCAACTGACTGCCTGACCCGACACCGTACACGCCCAGCCATTCCCCAACGCGCTGGTGGGGGTCAAGCCTGTTGGCAGGGTGTCGGCAACTTGGACTGTGGTGTTGGTTGGCGCAGTTCCAGCGTTGGTCACGGCAATGGTGTAAACGCCGCTCGAGCCTCTGGTGAAATTGCCCGTGTGCGATTTCACAACCGTCAAATCTGGCACTCGAGCCGTGATGTCGGCGCTGGCGCTCTCATCGCCCGTGGCATCGTTTGGCGTGCTGTCAGGGTCTGGAATGTCGGAGGCACTCACTTGGGCTTTGTTGCTGATAACGCCTGGTTGGGAAACGTTGGCTTGAATTCCAAGCGTGACACTGCCGGCTGACAGCGTGCCAACATCCCATTCGCCGGTGGTTTGGTCATACACGCCTTGAGACGGACTGGCGCTGACAAACACCAAACCGCTCGGCAGTTGGTCAATGAGTTTCACGCCTGTCGCCACGCTCGGACCGGCGTTGGTCAAGGTCAGGGTGTAGGTGATCGTGTCGCCCACGGCTGGACTGGCATCACTGACGGTTTTGGTCAGTGACAAGTCGCTATTGGGGTTGACACCCGCACTGCTTGAGGCGGTGTTGTTGGTCTTGTCAGGGTCGAGGGTTGGGCTAGCGATGTTGACGGTGTTCACCACTGGGGTACTCGAGGTGAAACCTGCGGGCAGACTGTAGGTGGCGGTGATGGTCTTTGTTTCACCTGGCGCGAGAATCGGGAATGCACAAGGGAAGGCAGTCGTGCAATCGCCAGTGTTGCTGGTAAACACCAAACCTGCTGGCGTCGGGTCGGTCACTTCGACATCAGCGGCATTGCTTGGACCAGCGTTTTTGACCGTGATCGTATAGATGATGCTCGAACCACCTGGCACGAGTGTCGCGGGTCCAGTTTTGGTCACGCTGAGGTCGGCTTTGGGAATCAAGGTGTTGCTGTCGTCATTGTTGTTCGAGCTTGGGTCGCTGGTTCCGGCGGGTGGCGTGACCGTGGCGACATTGACCAGGTTTCCGGTGGCGCTGGCAAGAATCGTGCCTGTGGTCGTAAAGGTTAGCGTGCCACCGTTTAAGACATTAACAGTTTCATTGATATTGCCCGTGCCACTCGCAGCGCAACTCGAGCCAGCGCTTGCCACACACGTCCAGGTTGGGTTGGCAATGTTGGCTGGGAAATTATCAACCACGTTCGCACCGTTGGCGGCACTTGGACCTGCGTTGGTGACCACAATTTTATAGATGATTGGCGTTCCTGGGACGGCGGTGCTCGAGGCTGGATCATCGGTTTTGGTCAGTTCGAGGTCGGCAACTGGCGCACCCAGCGAGGTGTCGGCTTCGGCGCTGTTGTTGGCAGTGTTGGGGTCTGGCGTGTCACTGGAAATGCTGGCAATGTTTTGAATTGGGTCAGGGGTGATGTAATTGCCTGGAACGCTGTACGTAACCGTCACCGATTTGCTGGCTGCTGGCGCAAGTCGGGCGAAGCTGCATGGGAAGCTGATGCAATCGCCTGTGACTGAACCCAATGTTAATCCTGCTGGCGTTGGGTCGCTCACCACCACATTGACGGCATCGCTCGGTCCGTCGTTGCCAAAGTTGATCGTGTAAGTCACATTCGTTCCTGCCACGACTTTGACTGTACCGGTTTTATTGATGCTGACATCGGCGCTCGAGGACATATTGGTTGGGTCGGTGTCGCTCGAGTTGGCGGTGTTCGCTTCGCCGCCATCAGATACAGTGGCAGTGTTGTTCAAGACGGCGGCTCCAGTGCCACTTGCGGCTGTTTGTTGCACGGTGACTGGAATCAAAATTGTTGGATAGACCGCTCCTGCCGCCAGCACATCTGATCTGCTGCACGTCACGGTTTGCACGGCGTTGCTGCAAGTCCAACCAGTCCCCGTGACCGTGCCTGGAGTCAATCCGGCTGGAATCGTGTCTGTGACCGTGACTGGCGCGGTGGTAAAGCCCGTTCCAGCGTTGGTCACAACCAAGCTGTACGTGCCGCTCGAGCCGCGAATCATTGGGTCTGGCGTGTGGGTTTTCGCGATTGTCAAATCTGGGACGAGTGGCGTAAACGTGACGCTCGAGAATTCATCGCCAGTTCCATCATTTGGGGTGCTGTCTGGGTCTGGTGTGCTGCTGGCGCTGACTTGGGCAGTGTTGGTTATTGCCGTGCTCGAGGTCACGGTTGCCACAAGCTCGAGGGTTTCAGTGCCGACGGGCACGGTTGGAATAATCCAATCGCCTGTGCTCGAGGAATAGGTTCCAAGGCTTGGGTTGCTCGAGACAAAAGTCAGTCCTGCTGGCAGTTGGTCTTTGACGGTCACGTTCTGCGCCGCGCTTGGACCCGCATTGGTCAGCGTGACCGTGTAATTGGCGTCTTGCGTGGTGTTTGGCGTTGGATTGGTCAGGACTTTGGTCAAACTCAGATCGCTACTCGGCGCAAGTGGTGTACTGGTGGCACTCGAGTTGTTGCTGCTGTCTGGGTCTGGGGTGCTCGAGGAAACTGTTGCGGTGTTGGTGGTCGTGGCGGTCGTGTAACCCGACGGCACGCTGAACGTGCTGGTGATGGTCTTGGATGCTCCAGCAGGAATGTTGACGAAATTGCAGGGATACGCTGTGGCACAGTCTCCAGCGTTCGAGACAAAGGTTAAGCCTGCTGGCGTTGGGTCAGCCACCACCACCACTTGCGCATCGCTCGAGCCAGCGTTGGTGACCGTCACGGTGTACACCGCCGTCAACCCTGGAACAATGTTGACTGGCGCGGATTTGACAATACTCAGGTCGCTTGAGGGTTTGACTGGCACGTTCACGGTGCTCGAGTTGTTGGTCGTGACTGGGTCTGGCGTGCTCGAGGAAACCGTTGCAGTGTTGGTTAAAGTGGTCGCGGCGTAATTGGTCGGCACGCTGTAAGTGGCGGTGATCGTGCGGGTTGCGCCTGCTGGAAGGGTTCCAAAATTGCATGGGAAGACACTGGTGCAATCCAGACTATTCGAGACAAAAGTTAATCCGGCTGGAGTCGCGTCGGTCACCACCACATTTGCCGCGTCGCTCAAGCCAGCGTTGCCAATGGCAATCGTAAAGACTGCGCTTTGTCCTGGAACAATGTTGGCAGGTGGGGTTTTGAGAAGGCTCAAATCCGCGCTCGAGACAACCGTGGTTGGGTCGGTGTCGCTCGAGTTGGCAGTATTGGTTTCACCACCGCCTGAAACGGTGGCGGTGTTGATCAGGTTGGCTGCCGCCGCTTGCGCCACGGTGACAGGAATTGAGATGGCTGGGTAACTCGAGCCAGTATTGAGAACGTCTGATCGGGCACACGAAACAGTCTGTCCTGTGGTGGTGCAAGTCCAGCCTGTGCCTGTTGCCGTACCTGGGGTCAAACCTGATGGCAAGTTGTCCACAACCGTAACTGGCGCAGTCGTGAAGCCCGTTCCAGCATTCGTGGTGGTCAGCGTGTAAATACCGCTCGAGCCTCGAGTCATCGGTTCGGGCGCGTGTGATTTGGCAATGGTTAGGTCGGGCGAGGTTGGCGTGAAGGTCGTGGTTGCGAATTCATCGCCCGTGCCGTCGTTTGGCGTGCTGTCAGGGTCTGGCGTACCGCTGGCAATCACTTGGGTGCTGTTGGTGATCGCACTGTTTGAGTTGACAGTACCAACCAGCTCGAGGGTTTGCGTGCCGACTGGAACAGTCCCAATCACCCAATTGCCGAAACTTGAAGTGTATGTACCAAGACTTGGATTGCTCGAGACGAAGGTTAAGCCTGCTGGCAGTTTGTCGTTGACGGTTACGTTTTGCGCGGCGCTCGGTCCCGCGTTGGTCAGGGTAATCGTGTAATTAGCATTTCCAGCCAAGTTCGGCGTTGGATTCGTCAAGACTTTGGTCAAACTCAGGTCGCTACTTGCCGCCAAGGTCGAAGTCGCGCTGCTCGAGTTGTTGCCAGAGGTTGGGTCTGGGGTGCTCGAGCTTGCTGAAGCGCTGTTGGTGGTGCTGGCGGTCGTGTAGCCGGCTGGCACGTTGTACGTGCTGGTTATCACTTGGCTTGCGCCCGCCTCCAGCGTTGCGAAATTGCAAGGGTACGCGGTGGTACATGCGCCTGTGTTTGAGGCAAAGGACAATCCTGCTGGCGTCGGATCAGCGACCACCACACTTTGCGCGTCGCTTGTGCCGTTGTTGGTCACGGTGATCGAGTAAACCGCCGTCAACCCTGGGGTGATGGTGGCAGGACCCGTTTTGAGGACAATCAAATCGCTCGAGGGCGCAGCATTGACCGTCGCGCTGCTCGAGTTGTTGCCTGGTGTTGGGTCTGGGGTGCTCGAGGCGACGGTGGCAGTGTTGGTAACGCTTGTGCCAACGAAACTTGAGGGAACGCTGTAAGTTGCCGTAATCGTGCGACTTGTGCCTGCTGGAACAATATTGAGGTTGCAATCGAAGGCGGTGCTGCAATCCCCAGCGTTGGAAACAAACGTTAAACCTGCGGGAGTGACATCGGACACCAAAACATCTTTGGCGTCACTCGAGCCTGCGTTTGAAACAACGATTGTGAAAATCGCATTCGTTCCTGGCACAAGGCTGGCTGGCGGAGTTTTGACAATGCTGAGATTAGCGCTAGAGACGATGGTGGTTGGATCGCTGGCGCTGTCGTTGCTGGTGTTTTGCTCTCCTCCACCTGCCACGCTTGCCGTGTTGGTCAGGCTGGCAGCTGCGTCTTGGGCAACGGCAACCGTCACGTTGATGGCTGGGTAACTCGAGTTGGGATTAAGCGCATCTGACCTCGAGCACGTCACAACTTGACCTGAAACGGAGCAAGTCCAACCCGTGCCCGTAGCGCTGGTGGGGGTCAAACCTGTGGGCAGGGTATCGTTAACGGTCACCAAACCGTTGGTGGTTGCCGTGCCAGAGTTGGTGGCAGTCAGAGAGTAAACACCGCTCGAGCCTCGAGTAAAATTGCCCGTGTGAGATTTGGTGATGGTCATATCTGGCACTCGAGCGGTGATCGTGACCGTTGCCGCATCGTCGCCAACGCCGTCATTTGGGGTGCTGTCGGTATCTGGCGTAAGGCTTGCACTGACTTCGACAGTATTGGTTAATGTTCCTGGAACATCAACCCTGGCGGTCAATGACAGGGTGGTGCTGCCAACAGGCAATGTGCCAACCGTCCACGTTCCGGCGCTGTATGTCCCAGTGGCGGGGTTACTCGAGATCAGTGTCAAGCCTGCTGGCAATTGTTCGCTAACTGCGACACCGGTGGCGGTGCTCGGACCCGCGTTGTTCAGGGTGATCGTGTAAACCACGCTCGTACCGACGGCAGGCGAGGCAATATCCACGGTTTTGGCAATGCTCAAATCGGCTTTTGGCGCATTGCTCGAGGTCACGCTCGAGGCATTGTTGCCCGCCACTGGGTCGGTGGTCGGGCTGGTCACGGTGGCGGTGTTCGTGGTGGCTGTTGCGGGATTGAAATTGGCTGGAACGCTGTAAGTGGTCGTGATGACTTTGGTGGCAGTCGGGGCGAGGGTTCCAAAGCTGCAAGGATAAGCGCTGGTGCAATCGCCAGTATTCGAGACAAAGGTTAGTCCTGCTGGTGTTGGGTCGTTCACCGCCACCGTTTCGGCGTTGCTCGGTCCAAGGTTTTTCACGGTGATCGTGTACACCGCGTCTGTGCCAGGAACAATGTTGGCGGGTCCGGTTTTGATAATCTCGAGGTCGGCTTGCGGGGTCAGGGTATTGCTGTCGGCGTTGTTGTTCGAGCTTGGGTCGGATGTGCCTGCTGGCGGTGTGACCGTGGCGCTGTTGACCAGATTTCCGGTGGCGCTGGCAACCACATTGCCTGTGGCGCTAAAGGTCAGCGTGCCGCCGTTTGCGAGATTAACGATTGCATTGATGTTCCCCGAACCACTGGCGGGGCAACTCGAGCCAGCGCTGGCGGCACACGTCCAGGTCACGCCCGTAATGGTGGCGGGGAAGTTGTCACTCACGTTCGCGCCCGTGGCGGCACTTGGACCCGCATTGGTCACCACAATTTTATAGGTGATTGGCGTTCCTGGAATCGTGGTGCTCGAGGCTGGGGAATCGGTTTTGGTCAAGCCAAGATCGGCAATTGGAGCACCCAGCGAGGTGTTGGCTTTGGCAATGTTGTTGGTGGCGCTTGGGTCTGGCGTGGCAGAGCTGACGGTGGCAGTGTTGACGATTGGGTCGGGAGCGGTGTACGCGCCGGGAATGCTGTACGTGACCGCAATATTTTTGGTGACACCGGGCGCAATTCTGGCAAAATTACAGGCAAAACTCGTGCAATCGCCTGTTATTGACACCAGGGTTAAGCCAGTGGGTGTTGGGTCGGCAATGACCACGTTGACTGCATCGCTTGGACCAGCGTTAGACACGGCAAGGTTGTAAGTGACATTCGTGCCTGGTGTTGCTGTCACACTGCCAGTCTTATTGATGCTCATGTCCGCATTAGAGCTAATATTGGTCGGGTCGGTGTCGCTATCGTTGGCGGTGTTGACTTCGCCCCCGCCAATCACATTTGCGGTATTGGTCAAACTCGAGACTCCAGTGCCACTGGCTGCGGTTTGGTCAACGGTGACTGGAACACTTATGGTTGGATAACTTGCGCCTGCAATGAGTACGTTGCTGCGGTTGCAACTGACGGTTTGACCTGTGGTGCTGCAAGTCCAGCCTGTGCCTGTGGCGGTGCCTGGGGTCAAGCCAGTCGGCAGGGTATCGGTGATGGTGACTGCCGCCGTGGTAAATCCGGTTCCCACATTGCTGACATTGATCGAATACGTAGCACTTGAGCCACGAATCATTGGGTCTGGCGTGTGGGACTTGGAAACCGTCAAATCTGGCACGAGTGGTGCGAAGGTCACGCTCGAGAATTCATCACCAGTGCCATCGTTTGGCGTGCTGTCGGGGTCTGGAGTGGTGGCGGCAGTCACTTGGGAGCTGTTGGTCAGTGCTGTGCTCGAGTTGACGGCGGCAACCAGCTCGAGGGTTTGCGTCCCAACTGGTACAGTTCCTAGCACCCAGTCACCTGTGTTCGAGTTGTACGTGCCTAGGCTTGGGTTGCTCGAGACAAAGGCTAAGCCTGCTGGCAACAAATCATTGACCGTGACGTTTTGCGACGCGCTTGGTCCTGCATTGGTCAGGGTCAAAATGTATTTAACGTTGCCCGTTATGTTTGGGGTCGCGCCCGAAATGATTTTGACCAAACTGAGGTCGGAATTTGGTGCAAGCGGCGCGGTCACGGTTTCTTGGTTGTTGCCTGCCACATTGTCAGTGGTGGTGCTCGAGACGCTGGCGGTGTTGGAGACTGGGTCTGGGCTGGTGTAGGTGGCTGGCACGGAGTACGTGACGGTAATGCTGCGCGTCTGTCCGACGGTCATGTTGCCAAGACTGCACGGGAAAGCACTGCTGCAATCGCCAGTGTTCGAGACAAAGCTCAAACTGCTCGGCAATGGGTCGGTCACCGAAACGCCAGTGGCATCGCTTGGACCATTGTTGGTGACATTAATCGTGAACACCGCATTTTGTCCTGGAACAATGTTGGCGGGCGCAATTTTATCAATGGCTAGATCGCTGCTCGAGACGATGGCGGTCGGGTCACTGGCAGCGTTGTTGGCGGTGTTGGTTTCACTTCCGCCTGCCACATTGGCAGTGTTGGTCAGGCTGGCTGCCGCGCTCTCCAAGACGTTGACGTTTACGGTGATGTCTGGGTAACTCGAAGTGAATCCAAGTGCATCGCTGCGGGTGCAGGTCAGGATTTGACTTACAATGGTACACGTCCAGCCCGTGCCAGTTGCCGTGGTCGGCGTTAAACCTGCTGGTAGCGTGTCGGTGACTGTCACCAGTCCAAAGGTCGGGGCAGCCCCAGCATTGCTGGCTTTGATCGTGTACACCGCGCTCGAGCCTCTGGTAAAATTGCCCGTGTGGGTTTTGGTGATCGTCAAATCAGGAACTCGAGTCGTCAGGCTGACGCTGGCGGCATCGTCACCCACACCGTCGGCTGGGGTCGAGTCTGGGTCGGTGACGCTCGAGGCGCTGACTTCGGCAGCATTGACTATCGTTCCCGCTGCGTTAACTTGCGCGTTGATGGTCAGGGTGACGCTGGCGACATTCAGATTGCCGACCGTCCAAATTCCGATGCTCGAGTCGTACGTGCCTTGGCTTGGGGTGCTAGAGACAAAGGTCAGACCGCTTGGCAGCAGGTCTTTGACGGTAACGCCAGTGGTGTTGGTCGGTCCGGCGTTGGTCAAGGTCAGTGTGTAAGCAATTGTGCTGCCGATGGCTGGGGTGGCATCACTGACGGTTTTGGTAATGCTGAGATCAGCTTGGGAAACAAAATTGGTCGGGTCATTTGCAGTATTGTTTGCCAAGTTCGCCTCGCCACCACCTGCAACCGTGGCGGTGTTGGTCACACTGGCTGGCGCATTCTGAGCCACCGTCACAGGCACTTGAATGACTGGGTAACTCGAGCCTGCGCTGAGCGAATCGGTGCGGGTACAGGTCACGGTTTGACCTGCAACACCACATGTCCAGCCCGTACCACTTGCCGCAGTCGGCGTTAAACCTGTGGGTAAAGTATCCGAAACCGTGACCGTATTGAAGGCTGCGTCGGTTAAACTTGCGGCTGTTCCAACGTTAGAAACTACAATCGAATACACGCCACTCGAGCTACCTCGAGCCATCGGGTCTGGCGTGTGCGATTTGCCAATGGTTAAGTCTGGGGCATTCACAACCACGCTGGCGGTTGAAGAGTCGTTTGCCGAAACGTTGTCAATCCAGGCGGCAGGCACGGCTACCGTGGCGGTGTTCGCCATTGGATTTGGTGCGTTCGCCGCCACCGTTCCAGTGATCGTAAAGACCACTTGATTGGCTGCGCCAACACCCATGTTCACGCTGGCATTGACACTTCCGATACCTGAGGCTGGACAACTCGAGCTTCCAGAAGCAACGCAAGTCCAAGTCGCGCCAGTCAAACCCGCTGGCAGGTTGTCGGTCACGGTTGCGCCAGTAACATTGCTCAAACCATTGTTTTTGACAGTTAGGGAATAGGACAGATTGCCGCGAATCACCACAGGGTTAGGCAAGGCGGTTTTGACAATCTCGAGGTCGCTGCTGAGCTGCACGGTGTTGCTGGCGGTCACGTTGACGGGCGCTAAAATACCCGCCGCTCCGTCCTGATCGACGGTGGCGGTGTTGGTGATCGTGCCAGAACTGAACTGATTGACCGTCACTTTGAAAACGATCACCGCATTTGCACCCGCCGAAATCACGCCCGCCGCCTGCCCACTCGAGTTGATGGTTTTGCTGCTCAAATACGGCATTTCACCCGCGACATCGGCAACTGTCACGCCGTTTAGGGTGGTGCTGCCTGGCACGTAAGTTGTACCCACTGGAATACCCTCGAGGAACGTTGCTGCGCTGGTGGCTGCAAGCCCAGTGTTTGGTACGTTGATCGTGTAGGTCAACGTGCTGTTTGGGAGTACCGCACCCATTGGTGAAACCGTTTTGACAGGCTCGAGGCGCGGCAAGTTGGTGGTTGAGGTATCAGTACTGATGCTCCCTAAGGTGGTAGGTTGACCCGCACAACTGATGAACTCGTACGTCCAACTGGCACTGTTATCGAGTTTTGCAGTTGTAGGAGAGGCTGGGACGCTGTTGACATTGACTTTAAAGGTTACGGTAGTGACGCTACCCGCGTTGACCGTTCCAATATTCACACCAGCCGCCAAGGTCGGATTGGCAGCGGCTTGGGTTGTACCATTGACGGTAAAACTCCCCGCCACAAAACTCGTACCCGTTGGCACAACATCTTTAAAAACCACATTCGAAGCGTTGGCAGTCCCTGCGGTGTTATCCAGTTTTACCGTGTAGGTTAGAACATCACCAGGGGCGGCGTTGGTTTTGTCCACGGTTTTGACGGTGGTCGGAAATTTTGGCGCTCCAACGTCAATCTGCATTCCCAAACTCGAGATCACGTACTGATCGCCCGAAGTTGTGCCTTGAGCATAAGCCGTGGTTTGCCCCGAAATCAGTGCGCTCGAGATGTCCACATTGGTAATGTCCCAACCTTGCCGAGCGCCGACCACGTTTGCTGCATTGGTGTGGTTTTTAGTACCAAACGTTCCTGTCGTGTCAAGCGCTCCAGAATCAGAATTAATTTGCGCCAGGAAAAAATTGGTAACAGGATTATTTGCACCCGAAAGGTTAACAACTGGTGGGTTGGTGCTGCCAAATTTCATTTGGTCGCCGCCCAATCCAGAATCGCCCTCCATCGCCGAGACCATCAATCGTCCCGATTGGGTGGCAGAAGTTGGTGTGCAAAAACCACTGATGGTGGCGACTGCACCGCCACCAATTTCTGCGCCAACAAAAATGTTCATGTTTCTCGAGGGTAAACCAGATTTTGAGTAAATCACCGCCAGCGTCCAACCTGCGTTGTTCGCATTGTTTTCACTGGCAATTTCGGTGGCTGGTACAGCACCCGTGATGTACTTGCCGCCAGCCGTGACAAAACTGGTCACATCGGCACTGCGAACATAAAAATTAGGATTTGTCAGGGTAACTGTCGAAGCTGCCGCAGGCGCTATTGAACGAACCACATTGTCTGGAGTTGTAAACTTAACAGAATTTCCTAAGCTGGTGCTGACATTTTGTGTGCCGTAATTGTAACTGCCGCCCCAGATCAGTTCGGCGTAAACCACTGTTGCTCCGGTTGGAATGACCAATTGAGCGGAAGATGAATTCTGTGTCCAATCGTTGGTTGTGCCAAACGGAAACGCCGTATTGCCCGCCCCCGGTGCAGGCAAAATATCTTGTGAGGCTGTGTTGGTGGTGATGAACGTACCGATTGAACCCAAATTGCCTTGGGCATTGGCGCTAGAAAGTTTGCTTAATCCCAAGGTGTTTCCAGTAAAGGTCATTGCACCGTTGGTGATGACCGATTTCCTCAGGATATAGGCAGCATCGGCACTCGAGAACGACAAAACGATTGCAAGTACCGATCCAATCCAACCAACGTGATGTTTTCGCATGAAAGACTCCGAATCAATTTGAAGGGTAGTTGTTTATTTCCAAGGTCTGTCTTTTCATCTTAAGCTTGGCTTGATTTTTGAATGGCAATATGTTTTGAAATTTCCCACACGGTACCCAAAACCTCACTTAAACTGATTGTAAAAGTTGCGATTATAGTCGCATTTTAGCAGCTTGAATATCCTAATATCGGTTAAGTTATACATGAAACAATGTTGCGATCTACCCCCCATTGGGGGCAGACAAAGATCCTGAAAAAACATTGCCTTGAACTCGAGTTTAGCGTTCTATAAAAACTTTTACAACCGAAAGTCTCATGGTTCAGTTTAAGGCTCGGGTTTCGTTTTGAAGTGGTCATCAAGCCCTCGAGTTAGGGTGGCTGCAACCAAATCGGCATCGTAAACACAACCGCCCCAGACGCCACCGCTGACGTTTTGCAATGCTGCCCAAAGTTTGGTGTCATCTGGCAACAACGGGTGCGGCGACAGGTCATCTCGGGCGGCTCGAGCCTGCAAAATCTTTGCCCCCTCAAGTGCATCAACTCGAGATTCAGGCGTGCCAACAAAATTAATCGCGCCTATTAAATTGCGGGTATCAATCACAATCTCGAGCAAATCACCGTCACGGATTTTGCCGATTGCGCCGCCAGCCAAGGCTTCGGGACTGACATGTCCAATGCACGCGCCCGTGCTGACCCCAGAGAATCTGGCATCGGTAATCACTGCCACCTCTTTGCCCCAATCCAAGTGCTTTAAAGCGCTGGTCACTTGATACGTTTCTTCCATGCCCGTTCCAAATGGACCTCCACAAATCAAAACAATCACATCTCCTGGTTTCACAGGCTCGAGCTTGCGTCCTTTGATCGCGTTGATCGCGTCTCGTTCGCGCGTGAACACCCTGGCTTGCCCAATTTTGCGGTATACGCCGTCGGCATCGATCACGCTCGGGTCAATCGCGGTACTTTTCACCACACTGCCAAGCGGCGCGATATTGCCCGTTGGAAATGTGACGGTGCTGGTGATTCCTCGGGCTTTGGCGCTGATTGGCGACATGATCACATCGTTTGGATCAACACCGTCTTGAGTTTGCAACGTATCGCGCAAAATTATTCGGCGTTCAGACTTCTCCCACCACTCGAGGCTCGCGCCCAAGGTTTCGCCCGTGACCGTCAGCGCCTCGAGTTTGAGTAAGCCCAATTCGCGCAAGTGCAGCATGACTTCGGGAACGCCACCCGCCATAAAAACCTGAACCGTGGTGTGGTTTTTGGGACCGTTCGGTAACGCATCAACAAGTCTAGGAACTCGAGCATTGACCTCAATCCAATCTTCTACCGTTGGTCGCGGCAATTTTGCGGCGTGGGCAATCGCTGGAATGTGCAAGAGCATGTTCGTCGAACCACCAAACGCCGCATGAACCACCATCGCGTTGTGAATTGAATCTGGCGTCAAAATATCGCGGGTCGTCAAACCCTTCTCGAGCAACCCTAGCGCAGCCCGAGCACTTGAACGCGCCAACTCGAGCCAGATTTCTTGACCGCTCGGGGCAAGTGCCGAATGCGGCAAACTCAGACCCAGCGCTTCAGCAAGGACTTGCGAACTGGCAGCCGTTCCCAAAAATTGGCAGCCGCCACCCGCCGTCGCACACGCCCTGCAACCCAATTCGCTGGCTTCCTCGAGCGTGATCTTACCGTTCGCGTAACGCACGCCAATGGTTTGAATTTTTCCCGCGTCCTCACCGTTTTCGGGCGGCAAGGTCACCCCACCAGGCACAATCACCGTTGGAAGCTCGAGCGACCCCGCCAGCGCCATCATCATGGCGGGCAAGCCCTTGTCGCAAGTGGCAATGCCAATCACGGCTTGGCGCGTGGGGAGGCTGCGAATCAAGCGCCTGAACACCACTGCCGCATCGTTACGATACGGCAAACTGTCCATCATGCCCGTCGTGCCTTGCGTCCGCCCATCACACGGGTCAGACACGTAACCCGCGAACGGTACAGCCCCGCTCGAGCGTAAAGTTTCGGCGGCAGCACGGGTTAACAAACCGACCTCCCAATGCCCAGTGTGATAGCCAAGCGCGATTGGGCTACCATCCTCGGCTCGCATTCCGCCCTGCGTGGACAGCAGCAAGACTTGCGCCCCGAGCATGTTTTCAGGTTTCCAACCCATGCCCGCGTTTTGGGTCATCCCAAACAAATCACCACTCGGCGACTCGAGCAACATTTCGTGCGTCAGTGGAAGTTTGCCCTGCATTCCTGGTGCTTTGGTTTTAACCTGTAGCATTTCTGGTGTGGTTTGAAGCAGTTTCTCGAGGCTGGACATGGGTTTAGTTTAAGCGTTGTGCTTGACAAAAAAGCCAAAACTCGAGTACCTTAGACCATAGCTATCTTAGACCTTAAGGAACCCATGGAAAACACCCTCAAACAAGGCACACTCGACCTCGTGCTGCTCAGCATCCTCGAGCATAAAGAACTGTACGGCTTAGAGATTCTTCAAGAAGTCAACACCCGCACCGAAGGCGCATTCGACTTCAAAGAAGGCAGCCTTTACCCAGTCCTGCACCGCATGGTCAAAGCAGGCTGGATTACAAGCAACTGGCAACCCAGCACCACAGGTGGACCCGCCCGAAAATATTACGTCCTGACCCCAAGCGGAAGCGACGCCTTGCAACGCAAACAAAAAGAATGGCGCAACCTGCGCGACGCCATCGGACATCTCGTGCCATTTAAAGGCTTGCGCACCTTCACCAACCTCGAGGTTTTCGCATGAGTCAAATAGACAATTACATCGCTCGAGCCACCGCAGGACTGCCCAGCCGTGAACGCATCGACACCGCCGCCGAACTGCGCGTTCACTTAAACGCCCAAGTCAAAAAACACATGCTCGAGGGTCACACCAGCGAAGAAGCCGAATTTTTAGCCGTTGACGCGATGGGCGCTGTCGCAAAAGTCAACCGTCAATTTCTCGGGCATATTTTTACCCCTCGAGTTGGCTGGGGCGTGTTGATTGCCAGTGTTATTGGCTTGGCAGGTTGGTTTGGTGGGAAGGCGTTTTTAGAAAACCAGACTTATGCTCGAGAAATTCCAATTAGTTCAAAGGATGTCGTTGATAGTTTAGGTAGATATTGGTCTTTTGAATATCGTATGCCACCAGGAACAAAGTCATATTACTTTTCTTGGAATACCCCAGAGTTTGGTCAAAATCAATTCTCTTACTCAAACGTCAATCTAACAAATGACAGCAAGATCATTAAGGTACTACTCTGGATATCCAAAGACGATTTTTCTAAGTGCAATCCACAGAAAAACAAGTTGCACTGGCAGATAGTCAATGGGTTGGCAACCAACAACACGGGCGTAAGTAGCTCCATACGTTTACCATGCTTTCTCAATGGCAAAGAGGTTGCTTTTGGTCGATATGGCGATTTGAAAATACTTCCACAATTGGATAAATGGCAAATCATTGCAGATTTAAGTCCATATAAACGATTGAACGGAATGTTTCCAGATCGAACGTTTAAAACGAATCAACGTGTCGTAATTCAAATTTATGCAAGTTCTAAAGTAGCCGTAGATTCCGAAAAAGAGGATGGCTATGTGTTCAATCCTCCAACTTTTCTCGAGCATAAAACTGGTGATTATTTTGAAGAACTCAAGTACAGAAACAACAAATGAAATAAAAAGTTTGAGCTAACTTACATCTCTCGAGAATCAAGCAAAACTCCCTTCTCTCCTCGGAGCTACGGTTTGCACAAATCTCGAGAAAATCTTTCCTAGACATATTTTTTACAATGCTCCAATGTAATCAAAATTCTTGGTTTGTGAACGATCAGCATCGTTTTGTTGCAGCAAAGGCAGGGCGCAGCAAGCAGCGCCCCTACGTCAAAAACAGGCTATGTAGGGATGCTGCTTGCTGCATCCTTTCGCACGAATTGACATCAATCGAATATTTGTGTGCAAACGGTAGCTCGTCGGAGAGAAGGGTAGGGGATGAGAGGGAAGCACTTGCGCCGCTTTCCCTACAATTCTGGGTAATCTTTTCGGTGCGTCGCGTCCCAAAAAACGCCCCAATCAGGCTTCCGCCCGTCAACGTCTTCAAACCCGTACTCGCGGCTTAACACCCAACTCGAGAGCACCCGCCCGCTAAACCGTGCTCGAGTTTCGTCGCTTGCCAGTGCCGCAATGCCGCGTCCAATGAATCTGGGGCTTTCGGATTGCGTGGCAAAAGTTTGGTCTTCGGCATTCTGCCAGGTGTCGGTGGTGACTTTCATGTGCTCGAGCATTTCTTCAGACCGTAAAAACCCTGGTGTGATCGCGCACACGGTCACGCCAGCGTCGCGCAGTTCAAAGGCTTGGGCTTTGGCGAGTCGGTTGATGGCGTTCTTGATGAAGTCGTAAATCAGGTTGCCTCGGTAATAGCCGTACTCGCCGTCGGTAATCTCGAGCAGCAACGCGTTTCCAGTTTTGATCAGTAATGGTGCGGCGTATTTTGAGGTGATGATGTGCGTGTAAATGCTGCGTTCAATCAGTTTGAAAGCTTTTTCAAGCTCGAGTTCCCAGAATTTCTTGCCCCATTCGACCAGTTTTTCGCCGCCCCAAATGTCGTTGACCAGAATATCCAGCCGTCCTTGCTCGAGTTTGATGCGCTCACATAAAGCTCTGACTTCAGTTTCAATGCTGTGATCGGTGCGCACGGCAATGCCAACTCCGCCAAGACTGGTGACAAGCGCCGCCGTCTCCTCTATCGTCTCAATTCGGTTTAGGTCTGAAGGCTTGCCGCTCGAGCTTCGTCCCGAGCAGTACACGGTTGCTCCTGCCGCGCCGAGTTCCATCGCAATGCCTCGCCCTGCGCCGCGTGTTGCCCCTGCGACCAGTGCAATTTTACCCTCGAGTTTTTTCATGTTGCCTCCAAAAATCAGTTCATTGCCCAGCCGTTGTCCACCACCAAATTCTGCCCTGTGATGGCTCGAGCATCCGGTGATGCAAAGAACAATACGGCGTTGGCAATGTCACTGGGTTGCACCCTTGTTTGCAGGCATTGATTTGCCATGACCAGCGCTTCATCTCGAGGCGTTACGACGGCGGCTTCGGATTCGGTTTGGACTGCGCCTGGCGAGATGGCGTTGACGCGGATGTTGTGAGGACCGAGTTCTCGAGCGAGGGAGCGGGTGAATCCAACCACGCCACCTTTGGAAGTAATATAGTGCGTCATTTCGGTGTGCGCACCAAGTAAAAACACAATACTGCCAAGGTTAATAATCACGCCAGATTGCTGGGATTTCATAAATGGCGTGACGGCTTTGCAACATAAAAACAGGCTGCGCAAATTGATGCTGTGGGTTCTGTCCCAATCAAGAAGTGTCAGGTCATCCCAAGCAATTCTTGGAAATACACCCGCGTTGTTCACCAGCACGTCCACGCGTCCAAACTCGAGCTTGACGCGTTCGATCATGGCGTTCACACTGTCGGGGTTGCTGACATCGGTTGGAATCTCGAGGGCAATACTATTTTCGGCGCGAATCTCTTTGGCAACATTGGCGCATAAGTCCGGGTTGAGTTCTGCCAGCACGACTTTTGCACCCTCGAGCGCGAAAGCCAGCGCGGTGGCGCGTCCAATGCCCGCGCCTGCTCCTGTGACGATCACCACTTTGTTTTGAAAACGTTGTTGCATACCGCGAGTTCTCCTGCCTTCAAGATTACCTCGAGCGTCAAGGTTGGGTTTCGATGGCTATCAAATTTTTAATCCGTTCGTCGGTGCCAGGGTGGGTTGCCAAAAACCCTGGCGTGCCTGAACTGCCGCTGTGGCTGCTGGTCAGTTTTTGCAAAATATCACGCAAGGGTTTGGTTTTTTCAGGATCGTTGCGCAAGTACCTGCCCGCCACTTGGTCGGCTTCGCGTTCAAAATTTC
>JANMUC010000173.1:0-2816 GCA_031391225.1 Deinococcales bacterium | reverse complement strand
CCAAACTCGAGGTTGCCAGCG
Source organism: Deinococcales bacterium (assembly GCA_031391225.1). GTDB lineage: Bacteria > Deinococcota > Deinococci > Deinococcales > JAAFIG01 > JANXTZ01. The sequence continues at coordinate 2,795 of JANMUC010000173.1, read as the reverse complement.
ACGCCCAAACTGCAATCACTGCCAAGTTCGAGACCTTAAAAACTTTCAGGCTCGAGCCGAAACAATTTTTTGAAATGCGCGGTTGGAGCAATTCCGAGGCGAACCGTTTGCTCGACGAGTACAAAACAGATTTGGCAAACTTCGAGGCGTTTTCCAAACTCGAGCGTGTGGTCAGCGTTTCGCGTGACCCGAAATTGACCACCTTGGAATCGTTCAACTCGAGCCTTGTGAATCCAAGTGTCTTGAACATTGCCAAACTTGCCGATTTGATGCTGGTGCGTGCCGAATTGAAGGGACGCTCGAGTGACCCCAAAGGATTTTTGGATGATTTGCTGATTGTGGCTCGGGTGGCAAAGCAGATTCGTGCTTCTGGCGGCACGATGCTCGAGTATTTGATTGGCACAAAAATATTGCGTTCCACCCTCGAGCGACTGCGGGCTGGGGTGCTCAGTTTGGACATGAAACCCACCGAGTGGAAATCACGACTCGATGCGCTGGCGGCATTCAGTCCGACGCCTGAAGAATTGCAGAACAGCGTCAAAACCGAGTTTAGAATGCAGCAACTTGCCGTGCAAGACGCCTCGAGCAACCCGACGGGTTTGTTGCAAAGCCTGGGCGCTGTTGAAAATCGAGGCTCGAGTTTACCCGAGAGAATCTCGTTGTTGCTGCCAAAAACCTATAATTTTCAAGCCAACACCACGTCCAATTGGTTTGTTGATTACGCAAACAGCATTGTCTCAGGCAGCACAAGTTGTCCTCCGCCGCAAAAAGAGATTCTCGAGGTGGTGGGTAAAATTCAGAATCAAACCCAGAATATTTTTGCGCCCAACGCCGTCGGACGGTCTTTATTCGCTTACCTCGCGCCGAACCTTGGTTCGATCATGGATTCGCGTTGCAAGCTTGCCACCGATTTCGCGGCAACCGTGACGGTGGCGGCATTGCGAGGCTTTCAACTCGAGAATAAGGATTTGCCAAAAAAACTTGAGGCTGTGACCGAAAAATACCTCAGCGCATTGCCTATTGACCCGTACTCGAGTAACCAGCAACCCCTCGAGTTAAACCTGCAACGTCGCGTGTTGCAATCCAAATCGGGTGAAACGTTCAAGTTGGGTTTTTAGGTTTTATGATCGTTGCCATCGGCACAGACATTGTTGCGCTCGAACGGATTCGGAAAATCATTGAATCCGACGCTCGAGATCGGTTTTTGGAACGCACATTTACAAAGCCAGAACTCGAGTATGCACTGGCTAAAAGTGATCCCGTGCCGAGTTTGGCGGTGCGATTTGCTGCCAAAGAAGCCTTTCAAAAATGCTGGCTCGAGACTCATGCTTGGACGGATGTTTGGGTCGAATTTAATGGCATCAAACCTCACTTGCGTTTCGCCCCAGTCTTGCAAGCCGTAATGCTCGAGCGTGGCTGGGTCACGCATTTAAGCCTGTCGCACGAACGCGAACATGCCACGGCAATGGTAGTGCTTGAGGAAATCATTACCAAAGCACTTTGACACCAACAGCATCTTCAAACGCAGTGTCCGCACTGATTAGCGTGAACCCCTCGAGTTTGGCTTGGGCGAACAAACCACGGTCAAACGGGTCGCCGTGAGGCAATTGGACATTTGCCGCCTCGACAGCGTGTTCTTTTGTGAATGGTAAATCAAAAGCATTCAAACGCCTTAAACTGCCTTCAAAATCGGCAACCAAGTCGTCCGCTTCGGGTAATTTCCCAAGCCGATGTTTCATGTGAATTTCCCAAACGCTGAGGCTTGAAACGTAAAGCAACGAGTTTGGATTCTCGAGGATTTTAATGGCTTTGCTCGAGAGTTTTTTCCGTATTCGCACAGCCCAAATCAGGGTGTGCGTGTCAAGTAAATAACCACTCATTTGAACCATTCAATATCGAGATGCTCCATACAGCGCTGATCGAAGTCTTCACCGACTGGACCAATATCTAAGAAACCCAGTTCGCGTTTTTTCGGTTTGTTTTGCAGTGGCAAAAATTCAATCAATGGCTTTCCACGTCGTGCCAGCACAATTTTTTCACCATTTAAAGCACGGTCAATCAGTTGCGAGAGTTGGGTTTTGGCTTCGTAAACATTAACCATGGTCGTTTTCATATTAGACCAAGTATAGCAGACCAGACCAAGTTGTATCAACAAAAAGCTCGAGATCAAATTCATGTCTCGAGCTTTAAGGTTGAAGTGTTGATCAAATTTTTCGAGCAATGCTTTTCATCTGCATAAAGTGCAACAAATAATCGGGTCCGCCGCCTTTAGAATCCGTGCCTGACAAGTTAAACCCACCAAACGGATGACTGCCCACCATCGCGCCCGTAATCTTGCGGTTTAGGTACAAATTCCCAACATGCAATTCGCGTTCGGCGTGCGTTAAACGGCTTTCATCGCTCGAGAACAAACCACCCGTCAAACCGTATTCGGTGTCGTTGACCACGTGCATGGCTTCTTCAAAATCTTTAACAGGAATGACTGCCAAAATCGGTCCAAAAATTTCTTCTTGCGCCATTCTCGAGTTTGGTTTCAGGTCGGCAACAATGGTCGGCTGAATGAAATAACCTTCACCGTCTCCAACCGCGCCACCAAGTGCCACGCGTCCCTCGAGCGGTGCTAACTCGAGATACGTCTGTGATTTTTCGTAACTTTCTTGGTTGATCACGGCGTTGACGTTGGCGTTGTCTTCGGCTTGACCCATCACCAGTTTTTGGGCTTTCGCCACGACTTTCTCGAGCAAGGCTGGGTAGACATCTTCGACCACAATCAACCTCGACAGTGCGCTGCATTT
>JANMUC010000159.1:0-6037 GCA_031391225.1 Deinococcales bacterium | reverse complement strand
GCGCCATCTACTACGTCGGACCGGTGGAGGCGGTGCGCGACGAAGTGATCGGTCCCGCCGGCCCGACCACCTCGACGCGGATGGACAAGTTCACCGAGATGATGCTCGCGCAAACCGGCCTCATCGCCATGGTCGGCAAGGCCGAGCGCGGCCCGGTGGCGCTGGAGGCGATCAGGAAGCACAAGGCAGCCTACCTGATGGCGGTGGGCGGCGCGGCCTACCTTGTGGCAAAGGCGATCAAGCAGTCGCGCGTGCTGGCGTTCGAGGACCTCGGCATGGAAGCGATCCACGAGTTCGAGGTGAAGGACATGCCGGTGACGGTTGCGGTCGACTCGAACGGGACGTCGGTGCACAACACCGGTCCGGCCGAGTGGTCGAAGAAAATCATCGAATTGAAAATTCCGGTGACCGCCGCCTGACCGCAGTCACGGCCCCGCGCACGCGGTGGGGCTCGATCTGGGCCGTCTTCGGCGCCGGCATGATCTGCGGTGCTTACATGACTAAGGTCGCGCCGGCGCTGCCGCTGCAGCGCGCCGAGCTCGGCCTGACGCTGATCGAGACCGGCTTCATTGCCACGGTGTTCAACGTCATGGGCGGGCTTCTCGGCATCTTCGCAGGCACCCTTGCCGATCGCTACGGCCTGCGACGGGTCGGTCTGGGCGGCTTGGCGCTGCTGGCGGTTTCCGGCCTGCTGGGCGCTATTGCCGGCGGTTTTCCGCTGTTGCTCCTGACGCGTTTTCTCGAGGGCATCGGTTTCATCATGTTCGCGGTATCGGGCTCCGCCCTGATCGCTTCTGCCGCCAAGGATGCTCGCGACCGCGCGAAAGCGCTCGGCCTGTGGGCCGCGTACATGCCCGCGGGCGGCGGCCTCGCGCTGCTGGCCGCGCCGCCGCTCATCGCGACCTGGGGCTGGCGCGGCTACTGGATCGCTCTCGCGATTGCGGCAGCGGCCTCATTCGCGCTCGCCGCCCGCTACGCGCCCTCCCCGAAGCACGGCAGCATTGCTTCGCTGCGCCTCATTCGGGAATCGCTGGCGCGTCCCGGCAACCTCGCGCTCGCTGCGCTGTTCGCGTTCTACGTCTCGCAATGGGCCTCGGTGATGATCTGGCTGCCGACCTTTCTCATCGACGAACGCGGCACCCCCGCGACCGCTGCGGCGCTGCTCACCGCGCTGATGGTGCTGGCGAATGCGCCGGGCAACGTCGCGGGCGGCTGGCTGCTCGCGCACGGCGTGCGCCGTGGGCCGACGGTGGTCGCAGCCAGCGTCATCATGGCGCTTTGCTCGGCAGGCATGCTGGGGCCGCAACTGCCGGATGGTTTGCGCTACCTGCTGTGCCTGGTGTTCTCTGGCGTCGCCGGCGTCATCCCGGGAGCGATCTTTTCCGGCCTGCCTGTTCACGCCCCCACGCCGCAACACATCAGCACCGGCAACGGCATGGTGCTGCAGACGTCGCAGGCAGGGCAGTTCTTCGGTCCGCTCGCCCTCGCCTGGCTCGCCACGTACTACAGCGGCTGGGGCGCCACGCTCTGGGCGATGCTCGCCTTTGCCGCTGGCGGCGCGCTGTGCGGCATGGCGATCGCGCGGATCGAAGGGAGGATGCGGTGATACTAAAATAGCGCCCAGGAGACTCCCATGCGACAAATCTTCATCTGTGAAGTCGGCCCGCGCGACGGGCTCCAGAACGCCCACCACCTGATGCCGACGGAGGTGGCACGGATTTTCCCAAAAACGGAAGCGCGAGCGGTACAAAAATCACATTCAAACCCGTAATGAACGCTGCCCTGCCGCTCGAGATGTCTTGAATGCCAACGGCTTGGGTGAGAAAAGAGGCGAACAGCAATACACCCAAAGGCAGTGCATCGCGCCACAATGCCAAACTCGAGCTTTTTAAAAATGGCAGAAATAAAAGTGCCGAAAGTAAAAACCGTGCAGCCACCAATTCGGCTGGAGTCAGTGTTTTGGTGACAATTTTGACGCCAGGAAAAGTTGTTCCCCAAATCAGGGTCACAAAAATTAACAACATCACGCCCACGGTTTGGCTTGGGGTTTTTGAAAAAAACTTCATGGCTCGAGCAGCCTAACAAAAAAGCCCCCAACCTTGGGGGCTTTTGCTGCAAATCTATTTTAACGGCTGCCGGCGGTGGTCGGGCATTTCAACTTCACGGCTGCTTCTTGCGCATCTTTGTAATCGCTTTTGATTTTCAGTGATCTGGCATAATTGGTGCAGGCATCGTCTTTCTTGCCCAGGCTTTCATTGGCTTGACCCAACCAGAACCAGTACACGTACTCGTCTGAAGCCATCAAAACCGCTTTGGTAAATTGCGCACTGGAATCTTTGGCTTGACCCAACTCGAGGTACAGACGCCCGAGGTAATAATAATTTTCGTGGTAAGTCAGTGGATCGAGCTTGACCGCCAACTCGAGCATCTGACGGGCTTGGTTTTTGTCTTTGGTGAGGTAAAGGACAATACCGTACTGTCCAACCACAAACCCGTCTCTGCGGGCGCTGGCGGAACGGTTGTAAGCTTGCTTGCATTGCGAGAGGGCTTCATTGGTTTTGCCGTTCAAACGCAGTGCCTTGCAATAAAAAGCTTGAGTGATGAAGTCGCTTGGTCTGGCATCAAGTGCCTGACGCAACACATCAACAGCTTCGTCGTACTTGCTCAACTGAAGGTACAACGCGCCGAGGTTAAAGAGCACAATCGGGTCTTCGGGTGAAAATTGCAGGGCTTGTTTAAAGAACTTGACGGCGTTGTCAGGTTCTTTTTTGTATTTGTAAATCGTGCCGCGCAAGTTGTTGACAGCCGCTTTGGCTTCGTTGGTGCTGACGATACGTTCGGCATCGTCGAGCACGCGCAATGCTTCGTCGAGTTGACCCTTTTGAAGCGCACGGTCGCTCGAGTCGGTGTACTGACTGACATAGGTTTGCGCCAAGACCAAGTAGCAACGCCAGAATTGACCGTCGATGTCAATGCAGCTTTTCATGTGCGTGATAGCGGCTTGGTACAAGCGCAAATGCAGTTCGACTCGTGCCAAGTTATACAGAGCATCGGTGTTTTTAGGCTCGAGCACCAAGCAATTTCTGAACACCACATAGGCGGCTTGGTAATCGGCTTTGGAATAATAAAGCTTGCCCAGGGCAGTGTATTCCTTGCAAGTTGCAGCGGGTTGAGCTGGCGTGGTGCCTTGCGAGAACGCAGGTACGGACAACATCAGAAACGCGAACAGGGTTAGGACGAACTTAAGAGGGTTTTTTGGTTGCACACAATCTCCTTCATGAAAAACCCTCGCGGGTGCTTCTTTTTTTAATTCTTAAGCGTTCAGATGAATTTACTGGGGTTTTTGATTAAGCACAAATTTAACTTATTTTCCTAATCAATCCCGCCCTAATGAATCGTGCCCTAATGAATCGTACTCAGCACCTCTTGGCGCTCGAGCGCATCGTGCGCCCTTTGACTCGAGAGGCGATCACCGGTTTCAGAGAGGAACAACGGACCACGCGAACGTCCCGACAGGTACGAACGCAACACGCGACTCGCCTCACCGAGTTTGACCCGTACGCCAGAAAGCAGCGTCAGGGCATTGTCGCGCCAACTGACATCCTCAGCATTGAGCATCACGATTTCGGTGACGCGCAATTGCGTGGTCTGAACGATCTCACCGAGCGCCTGATTGCGGTTGCGCACATAAGACTCTTGTGCCACGCGCGGCGAACGGTGAGGAATGCTGACCCGTAACGCGGGATTTCGCTCGAGTTGCCCAGAGAATTCTAGGAAATCACCATATGCCCGCAACGCCGCCAATTTTCTTGACACCGTTGCCCTGGCTGTGCCACGACCTGCCAAAACGGACAAGTAATTCTCGAGGTCGGGCGCGTCAAAAACCCGCACAGACTCGAGTGCCATTGTCACGTCGGCAATGTAGGCACGGATGGTTCTTTCGCTCGAGCCTCGGGCTTCGAGATACGTTTGAAAATCTTTAGTTGCTTCCATCGCGCCTGAAGTTTACGAACCCCTGCCAGTGAAGAGGTGAATGTGATGTGAGAAGCGTGGGGCAGCGAGCTTCTTTGGAATTGAGGGCTTCACAGGTACACGAGCCTGAAAGCACATAAGGCTCCTAAAGATCGGTTTTTCACGAGACTGAAAGATCGGTGCCAAAGCCTGTTAAACTCGAGCCTGTGAAACCTACCGCCACATACCTATCGCTGGGATTGCTGGGGGTCTTTGCCCTGACCCTGATTTACCAAGTGCTGATCGGAAAAGTCCCTCGAGAAATCTTCGCAGCGTTGATTATCGCCCAAGCTCTGATTCGAATTTGGGGCAATCGTAACGGTGGCAGGAGTGGTTGGTTTGGTGTGGGGTTATCGCTGCTGCTTGCCGCTGCGATCTTGCTGACAAAATAAAGCCAATCTCGAGCCTCGACAAGCGTGATAGGAAAATCTTACCCTACCAATTAACGCAGACAAAGATGGTAGGTTGCGCCTCGCGCACCGTGATTCACCTACTGTTGGTGCGCGAGGCGACCATGCCCGTGAGCGATTCTGCCCGTTAGGTGCGTCTTGGAATCAAGAAGGTGCGTTTTGGAATCAAGAAGAAGCGCACCCTACAAAATCTTAAAATTTGGCATCTTCAGGTTGCGGCAAATCCAGCCCCTCGAGCTGCCCCAAAATCAGGTTTTTGTCACCCACCAAGACCAACAAGCTTTTCTCGAGTTGCAACATGCTGGGCGCGAGGGCATTCAGGCTGACGGCATCAAATTTGTTCAGTTCGTCGAGGGTTGTGGTTAGGCTGGAGAAAGGTTTGCCTTGCACGAATAATTCTTGGGCGGTGCCAACCAGACCCTCGAGCGTCCCGAGGCTGGAGATGGTGTTGAAACGTCGTACCGCCGCCGTTTTGCTGGCTTCCTCGGGAGTGATGTCGCCTGGGGTTAGGCGTTTAAATTCGCTCAAGAACTCGCGCAGGCTGGCTGCTGTGACGCGGGCTTCGACATCGGTTGCCACGCGTAAATACGCACTTTTTTGATTTTGCCTCAAGCTCGAGTAGACGCCGTAAGTGTAACCCTTGTCTTCGCGCAAGTTTTGCATTAGACGGCTGGTGAACGTGTCGCCCAAGAGCACGTTCAGGCTTGCCAGTTGGTTGCTGCTCGGGTCGCCCGCCAGCGGCGCAGGGAGCATAAACCGAATCGCGGTTTGGCTCGAGCCTGGACGGTCCACAATCACCAGGCGCTGGGTTTGATTGGCGGGTTGCGGGTAACTGGCTGTCTCGAGCGGCTTGCCTATGTTTTTCCAACCTTTCAACGCTAACTCGAGCGCAGTTTTGAAATCGCTGGGCTTGAGGCTGCCCGCCGCGAAAACAAGCGCATTTTGTGGCTGTATCACGGTTTTGTATTCGGTAATCACATCCCCGAGCTGCATTCTGGAAAGGCTCGAGATGTTGCCATTGACCGAATTGGCGGCTGGGTGATCGCGTCCAAAGTACTCGCGCAGGGCAACTTTGCGTGCGATGGTGTCGATGTCGTCTTTTTCGGCTGCCAGTTCGCTGAGTTTGGAACGTTGGGTTTCCTTAAAGTTGGATACTTTTAATTTTGGACGCAGCAACGCATCGCCGTACAACTCGAGTGCCGCCTTGAGGTTCGCGCTGGCAACGCTGAGATTTACAGTTGAAAATTGCAGATCGCTGCTGGCGCTAAAACTTGCACCAATGCTGTTCAAAGCTTGCTCGAAAGCTTGGGCGTCGCGTTTTCCTGCGCCCAAACCGAGCAATTCGGTCATGACGCTCGAGTGTCCCGCATTGTTCTGGTTTTCACGGTCTGCGCCGCCACGAAACAGCGTTGAAACGTACATCAAGGGCAGATTCTCACGCTGCCAGTAATTGATTTTCACGCCGCTCGAGAGGCTGAATTCGGTCATGGCTGGGGGTTTGAACGCGGCGATGGCGGTGTCCTGCGGACGTGGAACAAGCACTTCATCGCTATTGCGACTCGGTGCTGGCAAGACGTTGATCACCACCCTGGCATTAAAATTCAGCACGAGTTTGG
>JANMUC010000146.1:0-1961 GCA_031391225.1 Deinococcales bacterium | reverse complement strand
CGTTTGGGAGCAGTTTCGCAAGCATCAATTGGCTGTCTTTGGTGGCATGGTTTTAGCGGTGTTGTATATTGGCGCAATTTTTGCGCCATTTATCTCACCTCAAAGTCTCTCTGAATACAGCACGACCGATATCACCAAGTTTCACCCACCAACTCGAATTTATGTGATTGATCCAGAAACTGGACAACCCAGTTTGCCCTTTGTTTACAAGTCAAAGCGTTTTACCAATCCCGATACTTTTGAAGAGGGATATAAGGAAGATCGAAGCCTGAAGTTTCCGATCAAGTTGTTTCACAATCGTCCCGAATCGCCGTTCAAATTGTTTGGATTTATTCCCATGACGGTACACTTGTTCGGTGTTGATGCACCTGGAAATGTTTTTATTCTGGGTACAGATGGCTTTGGTCGTGATACTTTTACCCGAATTTGGTACGGTGCTCAGATTTCACTGACCATCGGTATTTTTTCGGTTGCACTTTCAACAATTCTTGGTTTGTTTTTAGGTGGTTTGGCTGGTTTTTTTGGCGGTTGGATTGACAATGTCATCATGCGATTCGTGGAAATCCTGTCAGCAATTCCAGAATTATTTTTGTTGCTATCGCTCTCGGCGCTTATTCCACGAAATATTGATCCTGTTGTCAGTTTTTACGGCATTATTTTTGTGCTAGGCATTATTGGTTGGGGAGGACTTGCTCGAGTCATCCGTTCTCAGATTTCGGCGCTGCGTGAGGTCGATTTTGTTCAAGCGGCGACCGCACTGGGCGCTTCTGAAATGCGAATTATCGGCAAGCACATGCTTCCAGTCACGTTTTCACTCTTGATTGTCAATTTATCGCTGTCAATCCCAGGCGCGATTCTGACCGAATCTGGGCTTAGCTTTCTGGGTTACGGCATTCGAGAACCGTACTCGAGTTGGGGCTTGATGATTAGCGTGGCTCAAGAGGGCGGTTTTGCCAGCATCGAATACCGTCCTTGGGTACTCATTCCTGGTTTCTTTATCGTCTTGGCAGTATTATGTTGGAACTTCCTGGGCGATGGTTTGCGCGACGCGGTTGATCCACGCAAACGCCAGTAAACTCGAGCGACTAAAATATGTTTGAATAATTTATGGGGGCGGAAAATGGCAAATGCAGAAACCTTGGTTGATGTTAAAAACCTAAAAACTTATTTTTACACGGACGAAGGCGTGGTCAAAAGCGTTGACGGCGTGACTTTTCACATCAACAAAGGCGAGACGTTGGCAGTGGTCGGTGAGTCAGGCTCGGGTAAAAGCGTTACCAGTTTATCCATGATGCGCCTGATTGCTTCGCCCCCGGGCAAAATTGTTGAGGGCGAAATCATGTTCCGTGGCAAGGACGGTCAGGAACGGGACATCACCAAACTTTCAGAGTCGGACATGCGAAAAATTCGTGGCAATGACATGTCAATGATTTTTCAAGAACCCATGACCTCTCTCAATCCTGTGTTTACGGTGGGCGACCAAATTGCCGAGGCGGTGGTCTTGCACCAAGGCAAAACCAAAAAAGAGGCAATGGAAGTCGCCATCAACATGCTCGATTTGGTCGGTATTCCAGAACCGCGTCGCCGCGTGACCAACTTTCCACATCAAATGTCGGGCGGTATGCGTCAACGCGTCATGATTGCGATGGCGCTGTCTTGCAATCCCGCGCTGCTAATCGCCGACGAGCCGACCACCGCTTTGGACGTCACGATTCAAGCCCAAATTTTGGACTTGATGCGCAAGCTCCAAAAAGAAATCGGCATGAGCATTTTGTTCATCACCCACAACCTTGGCGTGGTGGCAGAAATGGCAGACCGCGTGGTGGTCATGTACGGCGGACGCGTGGTCGAAGAGGGCGACGTGGTCGAAATTTTCAAAAACCCCAAGCATCCTTACACGATGGGTTTGCTGCACAGCATTCCGCGTGTGGATCATGCCGTGACCGAACAAAAGCGGCTCG
>JANMUC010000060.1:0-18057 GCA_031391225.1 Deinococcales bacterium | reverse complement strand
CGGTTTCAACGATATTTGCGAACCCAAAGCCAAAATAAAAGGCTTGTTGAGGCTGGCGGTCGGCGCAAAACCTTTTTGCGCTTGGGCGATGAAACCGGTCATTAACACGGCGGCAATCAAAAATTTGGTTTTCATGGTTCGAGGTTAAACGCCAAAAACTTGATTGACATGAGGAAATAAATATGGTTCGTTCATTTTCAAAAATCACTCGGACACCCAAGGGTGTCAAAAAGGAAAGCATGAAAAAAATGTTTCTAGCAGGATTAATGGCATTTGGATTCTCGAGCGTTGTTGGTGCAACAACTTACCCCTTGATTTTAAAAGACGATCTTGGACGAAGCGTTAAACTGATGCAACAACCAAAACGGATTGTTTCAATGATGCCAAGCCACACCGAGACATTGTTCGCCATCGGAGCGGGCGATAGCGTGATTGGCGTTGACGAGTACAGCAATTTCCCAAAACTCGAAACGGACAAACTGACCAAAACCGGCAACGGTTTTGTGCCAAACCTCGAGGTAATTGCGGCGTTAAAACCCGACTTGGTGCTGACCGACGAAAGCAGTGGTTCTAAACTGGTGCAAAACCTCGAAAAACTGGGGATCACGGTTTACGCGGGTGTGGCGCAGACGTATAACGATGTATTCGCGAAAATCAATGTGATTGGGAAAATCACCAACCACGAGAAAAATGTACTCAACTTGATTACCAAAATGCGCACCGAGTTAAATACCATTCAAGCCAGCGTTTTAAAACTGCCTCGAGTCAGTGTGTACTTTGAAGTTGATCCAACACCATATGCCGCAGGAAGCTCGAGCTTCATTGGCGCGATGATTGATAAAGCGGGTGGCAACAACATTATTCCCGCCAAACTCGGAGCATTTCCACAAATCAGTCCTGAACTGGTGATTCAAAGCAACCCAGAAGTGATTTTGGGCGCAAATTTGGCAGACCTCTTGACGCGCCCCGCTTGGGATAAAATCAAAGCCGTGCAGAACAAACGCGTGATTAACTTCTCTGGCGAAATCAATGATGCCATTTCCCGTCCTGGACCGCGATTGCCAGTGGCGTTGAAGGCTTTGGCGGTGGCGCTGCACCCTGAGTTGAGCAAATAGCAATTCGCGCCCATGCCCGAAGTTACGTTTTATGGTCAATTAGCGAACAACCCCAAACGCTCGAGCAAAGCCTGCGCGGTAGGTTTCAAAAACCAGCATCAAAGCGCCTTGTTCACTGTCGACTGTGTAGGCACGGCTCGAGTTGGAATCAGGAAAGCCCACAATTTCAAACAAAGCTTGCTTGAGTTCAGGGCTTGAAAAAATTCGTTCACGACGTATAAAAAGTTTCTCGAGCAAATGACCAACAGGTGCTTTACCCAGCTCGAGATCGGCTAAAAACCAATCTGGCACGCGATCAAGTCGGGTAAACGTCAAATTATCCATTAGCACTCGAGACTCTGAATGCAGACTTGTCACGCGTTTCAACCAGGATGTTCCGCCCAATTTGTGCATCACCACTTCTGGTACAGTTTCAATTCGAGATTGCATGTGAAGCGCTAAATCAACTCGAGAATCCGCAATCGCTTCACACAGTTTGGTGGTCGAACCGTCTTGAGCCAACAACAATTTCAGCAATTTTCCAGCATTTTTTGGAAAGTAATCACGCTCAAGCATGAAGGCAGTTTAACGTGTCTAACTTGATTTCTAAACTCGAGCTTTATGGTGAACCTCGGGAAATCTTCGCTCGTGTACGACACCGTGCAGGCGCAAGTTTACTCGAGAGCGCCAGTTTGATGCCAGGATTGAGCGGTTGGTCATACATCGCGTGCGATCCTGTTCTCACGCTCGAAACTCGATCAATTCAAACCATGTTGCTCGGAGATGGGGAAATTCTCGAGTCTTGGGAAAATCCGTTTGATGCGCTCGAAAATGTGTTCAATCGTTTTAAGCTCGAGCCTGAATCACGACCCGAAGGAATGGGATTCGCTGGCGGCTGGCTTGGATTTTTGGGGTATGACTTGGTGCATTATCTCGAGGATATTTCACCGCCACAAAACAATGTTTTTCGTAGGGGTGAACCTGCGACCATGCCCGAAGCGCCGCAAGCCCGTCAGGTGCTATCTTTAAGCGGCAAGACAGGTGCGTTTTATGGTCAAGACCGTGTTCACCCTGAGCATGAGAGCACAGCCAATCTAAAACTTCATTTCATGGATTTTGTTTTGGCATTCGATCACGCATCAAACACTTGGTACTCAAGCGCGACGAAACTCGAGGGAATTCAAAATCGAGAACCAATTTGGGCTGAAATTCTCGAACTTGCCAAAAACGCGCAAACATCTAAATCATGGTTTAAAACAGGAAAACTCGAGGCAATCACCAAATCCAAAAAGTATCTCGAGGATGTTCAGAAATGCCTCGAGTACATTCGAGCGGGCGATATTTTTCAAGTCAATTTAACCCATCGTCTTGAGGCGGATTTTAATGGCGACGCGTTTGCTCTTTACAAGTCGTTGATGCTCGAGAATCCCGCGCCCTTCGCGGCTTTTTTGTCGGGTCATGATGTCAGTATTGCCAGTGCGTCTCCGGAGCGATTCCTCAAAAAAACTGGCAAGATGCTCGAGGCTCGTCCGATCAAAGGCACTCGTGCTCGAGGTAATACACTTGAAGAAGATCAGAGGCAAAGACTTGAACTCGAGCGAAGCAAAAAAGACCAAAGCGAGAATTTGATGATTGTCGATTTGATGCGCAATGACCTGGGAAGGGTTGCTAAATTTGGCACAGTTCAAGTCAATGAATTATTCAACCTCGAGCCTCACGGGGCGGTCTGGCAGATGGTCAGCACCATAATTGCCGAACTCAAACCAGAACTCTCGAGCATCGATGTGCTACGTGCCACCTTCCCGCCAGGTTCGATGACCGGAGCGCCCAAAGTTCGTGCCATGCAAATCATAGAAGAACTCGAGCCAGTGAGGCGAGGCATTTATTCGGGTGTGATCGGTTATTTTGATTTAAACGGCGATTTTGATCTTTCGGTCGTGATTCGCAGTGCCATCATTGTCAACAACCGCATTCAAATTCAAGCTGGCGGCGCAATAGTGGCAGATTCAATCCCGACCGCCGAACTCGAGGAAACATACGCCAAAACTCGAGCTTTGCGTTTTGTGCTTGAAAAGGAAGATTCATGAAACCCAGTTTTTTCAAAACCCGCGCCCATTTGCTGGTTTGCACCTCCGAGAAGTGCGCGGCGAAAGGCTCGAGAATCTTGTTTCAAACGCTCTGGAATACCCTCGAGCGCGAACAATTGGCTTATTACTCTGGCGGTCATGTTCGCTTGACTAAAACGGGTTGTCTAGGCGCGTGTCAATTTGGTCCAAACGCCACCTGCTACCGCTACCTCGGGTCTGGAAATCTCGAGGAAGGCTGGTATTACGGGCTGGATTTTCCAAAGATCTTGAACCTGGCGCGAGTTTTGAATGATGGTGAAATGTTGCCGCTCGAGAACCGTTTCGATCAATGAACTTCTCGAAATGTGCTGTCGTAGGATGCGCCGTGCGCACATGCCCCTGATTGACGGTGCGCACGGCGCACCCTACCGTTATTTGCTGTTCGCCGCTTCCAATAAACTCGAGTTCTCTTCCCATTTCGCCATGATCTCAGCCAGTTCCGCATCGATTTCATCGGCACGTTTGCCCAGCACAGCAAAATTTGTTTGCGCGGTTGGACTACCAAGTTCTGCGGTGATATTGCTTTGTTCAGTCTCGAGTTGAAAAATTCGCTTTTCGAGTTCTTTGATCTCTGCGTTTAACTTCCAAGCGTTCACTTTTTTGGGTTGCGTTTTGATGGCTGCAACCACTTTTTCTTCGCTTGTTTCAATGACTTTGGGTTTGTGTTTTTCCTTAAAATACTGCGCTCCACCAGGATAGCTGTAAAATTCGCCGTCCTCGAGCAACCAGATTTGATTTGCCAGGTTTTCGATAAAACGCCTGTCGTGCGAAACCATAATCAGTGTGCCTTGAAATTGCAACAGCGCTTTCTCAAGACTCTCGAGCATTTCCATGTCGAGGTGATTGGTCGGTTCGTCGAGCACCAATAAATTGTTTTTCTCTAAAGAGAGCTTGAGCAGCGCGAGCCGTGCGCGTTCGCCACCACTTAAGTTCGAGACGAGTTTGTACTGCGCATCATAAGGAAACGTGTACGCGCCCAGAATGTCATGCACTTGCTGGTCGGATTCAAAGTATTCTTTAACTTCTTTGAAAAGCGTGTTTTCAGGATTCACACCACGTAGTTGTTGATCGTAATAGCCCACTTTGACCCTCGAGCCTAAACGCTGTGAGCAACGCGCATTGTCAGATGCCATCATGCCGAGCATGGTTTTGACGAGGGTGGATTTGCCCGCGCCGTTGCGTCCAAGCACGGCAATACGTTCGCCGCGCCGCACGGTAAAATCCAGGTCTTTAAACAGCTGGCGTCCGCCAAACGATTTTGAAATATAACTCGCTTGCAACACAATTTCGCTGGACTCGCCGCAAGGAAACGCGACTCGAGCGGTTTTCTCGCCTGGCGGCGGCGCGTCCACCATGTCAGTTTCGTAACGATCCACGCGTTTTTGCATACTGCGGGCGCGAATTGCGTTCTTTTCGTTGCGTCCGCCCCAAATTTTCATTTGGGCAGTCATGGCTTCGAGTCGTCCAAGTTCTTTTTTCTCGTTTTCGTGCGTATTCGCCAGAATCTCGAGTTCGGCGTCGCGGGCTATTTTGTAAGTCGAGTAATTGCCAGGATAGCGGCGCACCATCGCCCTGGTGACCAAAGTGGTTTCGGTGGCAACGTTATCTAAAAATTCACGGTCGTGCGAGACAATCAAAACGGCACCAGGATAATTTTTAAGGAATCCTTCCAGCCACTCGAGCATCACGATATCGAGGTGATTGGTCGGTTCGTCGAGCAGTAGAAGCTCGGGTTGGGCGACCAAAATTTGTGCCAAGCCCAAACGTGTGCGTTCGCCACCGCTTAAACGGTTGGTGAATTCATCCTCGCGCCCCGTAAATCCAAGGCTCGAGAGCACAATGTCGCGCCTGGAGTTTTTGGCGTAACCGCCGCGCAATTGATAATGTTCCTCGAGTTCGTGGTATTTCTCGAGCACCTCCATGTTTTCGAGGTGCGGCTCGAGTTCTTTCATT
The DNA here is from genome assembly GCA_031391225.1 of Deinococcales bacterium. Taxonomy (GTDB): domain Bacteria; phylum Deinococcota; class Deinococci; order Deinococcales; family JAAFIG01; genus JANXTZ01. Next base: position 12,884 of record JANMUC010000060.1, on the reverse strand, counting down.
TCAGATTCGATGGCATCAAGTTCAATGAACGCACCTTCGACGATGCTGCGAATCGTGCTGGCTTCGTCAAACACTGGGTCTTGGGCGAGCATTCGGATGCTGAGTCCTGGCGCGAGCACGACTTTGCCGCCGTTGGGTTCTTCAAGTCCTGCCAGCAGCTTAATGATTGTGCTTTTGCCAGCACCGTTGCGCCCAACCAGTGCGATCCTGTCGCCTGGATTGACGGCGAAGTTCACATCTTCGAGAACGAGTTGTGAACCATAAAATTTATCAACCTGGGTGAGTCCGGCAAGCATACAAGCTCGAGTATATCTTGCAGGTGCCAGATTCAAAAGGGCAAAACAAAAGTGGGCAGTCTTAATCTGCCCACTCGAGATACCTTCTTGAATTACGGAGTTGTAACAAGCGTGTAACTGCCCGAACCACTGTAGGCGTACACACGCCAACGGTACGTGCCTGCGGCGGCAGAGTAGGTGATGCTCTCCGAGGCGGTTGAACCGAGTGAACTCGAGACGTTGCTCCATGATCCTGACGCGTTGCGCTTTTGCAGGTACAGGTCAAAGTCAACACCACCCGGTCCTGAGAGTTGACCTTTCAGGGTGGTCGCGGCAGTGATTGCAAAGCCCGTCGAGCTTGGCTGATACGAGTTCACACCTGTCCCCGAAAGTGTTCCAGTGTAGGTTGTTCCTGTTGGAGGTGGAGGGTTGCCGCCGCCTGTAAGTGGCGAGTACATCAACAAATTGGGCGACCCAGTCCCGACGCTCGAGATGGCATTGGTGGTGGCGGTACTGGTGATGGCTGTACCGACGGTGGCGGCGCTGGCATTTGGATTGCCCTGCAAGTACAGTGCTGCCACACCGACCACGTGCGGGGTCGCCATGCTCGTGCCAGAAATGGTGTTGGTGGCGGTATCATTGGTGATCCAAGACGAGGTGATGCTCGAGCCTGGCGCAAAGACATCGACGCAAGTGCCGTAATTCGAGAAGCTCGAGCGTGCATCGGTGCTGGTGGTTGACCCGACGGTGGTGGCAGTTGCCACTCGAGCGGGTGAGGTGCCGCACGCATTGACGTTGCTGTTGCCTGCGGCGATGCCGTAAAAGACACCTGAAGCGATTGAGTTCTGCACGGCATTATCCAGCGCAGTCGATGCGCCGCCACCGAGGCTCATGTTGGCGACGGCTGGACTGATGTGATTGCTGGTAACCCAATCCACTCCCGCAATCACGCCTGAATTTGTGCCTGAGCCAGCGCAATCGAGCACGCGAACGGCGTACAGTTTGACGTTTTTGGCAACGCCGTAGGTTGAACCGCCAATCGTTCCCGAGACGTGCGTGCCGTGACCGTTGCAATCATTCGTACCGTTGCCGTCACTTATGGCACCAAAGCCTGAAACCGCACGACCAGCAAACTGGCTGTGCGTAATGCGAATGCCCGTGTCGATCACATAGGCGTTGACGCCAGTTCCGTCGGGCGTGTACGTGTAACTGCCGTTAAGCGGCAGGGCGCGTTGATCGATACGATCCAAGCCCCAGGTTGCGCCCGTTTGGGTGGTGTCCGCACTCATGGTTTGGTCGGCTTCGATGTATTCAACTCGAGCGTCGCTGAGTAAACTGGCGAGTGAGGCATCTTGAACCCGAGCCGAAAAACCTGCCAACGAACTCGTGTAAACGTGGTCAATCTCGAGGTTGGCACGGCTAAAACCGATGGCTCGAGCGCGATCCGAAAAGTTGCCTGCCGCCATGCGTTCGACCAAGTTTTGATTGTCTATGCCTTTCTTGAGGACCACAATGTAACGGTTTGGAATGGCGGTCGGCGAATCGGTGTTGTACAAAGGCGCAATAGAACTTTCTTCTGACGTGCTGATGGGTTGCCCGCACCCGACCAGGGTCGTGGCGAGAATGGCGGCAAACACAAACGATCCCTTGAGCGACATTTGTACCTCCAAAAACTGAATTTTTGTACTTCGCTCAAGATACTAACTCAATTTGCAATCTAAATATGAGAAACTCGAGTCCAAAACTTCATCAATTTGAAGCATTTAGTCTCTGATACAAATTGTTGCCAACAAAAAGCTGTAGCGGTCAACGCCCTCGGCAATGATTTTCGAAATCGGTTTGCCCTGTCCATGACCTGACTTCTCCTCCACCCGCAACAAAATTGGACCGCCGCCATTTGACTTTTCTTGCAACAACGCCGCCATTTTTCGGGCGTGTAAAGGATCAACTCGAGAGTCGGATTCGCCCGTCAAAATCAGCGTCGGCGGATAAGCCACTCCAGATTTGACATTGTGATACGGACTGTACTCCCGCAACCAGGCAAAATCCTCGAGCTTGTCCGGGTCGCCGTACTCTGGAATCCAAAGTTTGGCGATCAAAAAATGGTGAAAACGCAACATATCCAGCAGCGGCACACCAATCATGACCGCACCGAATAAATCTGGACGCTGCACCAACACCGCCCCAGTCAACAAACCACCGTTCGAGCCGCCATAACACGCCAAGCGAGTGGGTTTGGTCACGCCGCTAGCGATCAAATACTCGGCGGCAGCAATAAAGTCATCGAACACATTTTGCTTGCGCTCGAGCATCCCCGCCTTGTGCCAGTCCTCACCGTATTCAGAGCCACCACGGATGTTGGCAACCGCGTAAACGCCACCTCGAGACAACCACGAAAAAATTGCCCCGCTATAACTCGGAGATTGTGAAACGTTGAATCCACCGTAGCCGTACAGCACCGTCGGATTGTCGCCGTTCAGCACTAGATTTTTTTGACAAACAATAAACATCGGCACTCGAGTTCCGTCTTTTGAAATATAAAATTCTTGACGCGTTTCATATAAATTTAAATCCATTGACGACTCAGCCTGAAAAATAATTTTCGACTCGAGGGTTGCCAGATCGTGGCTAAAAATAGTTTGTGGCACGGCAAAAGACTGAAAAGCGTATAGCAATTCGCTCGAGTCGTAACGCCCAGACCAACCAACCACAGAACCCAAACCAGGCAGTGCAATCTCGCGCTCGAGGATTCCGTCTAGGTTGTGGACATAGATTCTCGAGGTGACATCAACGCCACGTTCGACAATGATTTTGTCACCAACCAATTTGAATGTATTGAGCACATGCTCAGCTTCAGAAATCATCTCAGACCAGTTTGCAAAATCTGGCTGCTCGAGCCTTGTACGCATCAGTTTAAATTTTGGTGCATTGAGATTGGTCAACACGTACAGGGTTTCATTCACCAGATCAGCATGGAATGATGCGTCAATTTTGACTATAAGTGCTCGAGGTTGAAGACCCGCAACAAAAGGCTGAAGCGGCATGATATACAGATCATTTTTTGCACCACCAGCCCCCTCAGAAACCTCCAAAAATAACATGGTCTTGTCGCTCGAGATGCTGGTCACGACCCAAGCCACCTTATTGGCAGGCTTAAACACCAATGGGTCAAGTTCCGAGTTTGAACCCAAGGCATGAAAATACAAAGCGCGGTGATAAGCTACCTCATCCACGGGCACGCTTCCCGCTTTCGGAAGTCGCGTGTAATAAAAACCGCTCGAGTCTGGCAGCCAAGCCACACCTGCGTAACGAACTGGTGAAATCTCGAGGTCCAGGTCTTGACCAGTCTCGAGGTTTCTGACTTTCAAAACGCCAATTTCGCGTCCGCCACTCGAGAAACCATACGCCAACAATTCCCCGTCAGGGCTGGGATGGTAAAAATCGAGCGCCGTGGTGCCATCACTCGAGAACAAATTTGGATCGAGTGCCAGATGTTCTGGATGCTCGAGTGAATCGTCCTTAAAATACAAAACCGCTTGATTCTGTCCAGCTTCGCGGCGCATGAAAAAATAACGATTTCCATAGCGATTTGGTACCCACATTAACGTCTTTGCGAAATTCTTTTTTAACTCAGATGCCAAGACCTCGCGCTCGGGGCATTGCTCGAGGAATGCCCGCGAGAACGCGTTTTGTTCCGTCACCCAAGCTTTGGTTTGACTGCTGTTTCCATCCTCGAGCCAACGGTAATGGTCCGTAATTTCAACGTCGTGCAAAGTGTCAGTTACCGCTTCGATTCTCGAGTTTGGATAATTGGGTTTGGTCATGTCTGAGTTTAACGTAGCACTGTACCAACAAAGCTGATGCTGTTCATGGTGTTATCAGTCGTTTTTGGTTAGAATTACCGCGTGAATCGGGTACTGCCTTCAGCCAAGAACAACGTGGTTCGCACTCAAGACGAATTATTGGCTGAACAAATCACCAATCACTTTTTGACAAGCACAGCATTTCCAGAAAACGACGCGCACATCTCAAAAATCGGTTTTGTCTCCAACCCACCCACGCCATTTCAACAACCGTGGTCGCTCGAGAAAGGTGAAGTTTGGCTGGCGCACGGATTGGGAACGTACTTTTATCAGCTTCAGTCTCGAGGTGATTTTAAGCAAGCTGGTGCAGCCGCAATTTTGATCACCAACCGCGCCGTTCGGTTATTGCTGGGCGTCTCGAGTGTCGAAAAGCCAACTGGTATTTCCCATAAACCCAGAGGCGAAAAACACGCCGCGAACTCGCATTTTGAAGCCAAAACTTGGCGCTATCTCGAGATCACTGAAATTGGTGCGGGCGATTTGCTGCTCTTAAAACACTGGAAACTCGAGCCAGTCATTTTGCGCGTGCCTTGGGCGCGAAGTTTGGCTGCCATGATTTCGGGCTTGAGGCTGATAGCAAAGCAACCATTGGCGCTCGAGGATAGCGTGATTGACAGTCGCAAACCAGCTCAACTCGCAAAACTCGAATTCTCAAACAAGCTGATTGAACTCAAAAAGGACAACCCATGAAAATCCGAATCTTGATTCTGCTCATTGCAACTTTGGTTTTTCAAGCCTTCGCACAACGCGAACCCAAACGTTATTCGCTCGAGAAAGCCTTTTACATCACCGTGCCGCTCTCGAGCAAAACTCGCCAAGTCTTACAACTCAAATTTGACGGCAAAAACCCCAAGCTCGAGGTTGTCTTGGGCAACAAAAGACAGTCATTTGAAATGGATGCGTCAACGATCAAAACCGAATTTCACGGCAATATTTTGCTGAACGACTTCAACTTTGACGGCTTTATAGACATTGGCATTCCAACTGGCATTGGTTATGGCGGTGTTAACTATTTCTACGATTTTTACACGTTTGATCTCTCGAGCAAAACTTTCAAACTCATGCCTCATCCCAATGGCGACGAGTGGTGCAATCCGCAACTCGAGTCAAAGTCCAAAACCATTTTCACCAGGTGCAAAAGTGGTCCAATGTGGTACGGTGCAAATTTTAGGTTTTTCCGCGCCAAACCCTACTTGTATCAAAGCGGAAAAATGGCGTTTCTCGAGGGGGTTTTTGATGACCAAAACCGTGACAACCTGCTCTGGAAGGTTGTCACGTACAACCACAACAAACAGGTGCTCAACTCGAGTTGTTACGAGTACGAAACGATGCAAACCCCGATGCGCCGTATTTCACAAACCAAAGTTTTCTTGTATCACCATCCTCGAGAAAGCGCGGTCACCAAGAATTACATCATCAAAAATGATTTGATTTCGATTCTTGATGTGAAAGATTCTGACAGCGGACAATGGTTGAAAATTGCTTATCACAGTCGCAGACTCGGTTGGATCAAACGCTGGGTTCGACTTGAGCAATAATCAAAGGCTGGCAGAAATTTTCTGCCAGCCTTTCAAAATCTCGAGATTTTAGAATTATTTTGTCGCAACAACTCGAGGGAAAACCACAGCATTTACTTTTCCACACAAGCACTGATTGCAATCTGGGCATCGAAAAAACTGGCATCTCGAGCAACGATTGCAGGCACTGGAACAAATGCCCGTACTGCATTTCCAGCAGTGATTGACGTAAGCACGGCGTTTTGGCACACTGGTTTGAACTCTGAATTTACGGTTTCTGGCTTGGTCGCTCGAGGTTCTCTGATGCGTTTTGGTTTCAACAATCCCAGCCAGAACCGCTTGGGATTGTTGCTCGAGAATATTGAAATCAATTTCATTGCTCGTTAGGTGCGAAAAAGCATGAATCATGGTGTCTCCTGCGTTTTGTGCGAAAGTTGGTTTTAAGTTTTGTCCCTCGAATTTGATTCTCGAGGGACTGTTTTGAGGTTTAGAACGGCATGTCTTCGGTCATGGCGTTGCTGGCTGGCGCTTGCCGTCCACGGCTGGCTTTTGGCGCATTTTTGCCGCTGGTGCGTTGTGGCACTGGGGCAACTTGTGGCGCTTCGGCGGGTTTTGGTGCTCGCATCAACATTTCGATTCGGTGCGCCTCGATTTTGGTGGCGGTGCGTTTTTGCCCGTGCAAATCAGTCCAAGAATCGTTGGTCAGATGCCCCGCCACCAGCACGCTCTCGCCTTTGATCAAGTTGGCGCAGAGTTGCGCCATTTCGCCCCAGACGGTCACGTCCACAAAGTGAGCTTTGTTCTGCCAGACGTTGTTCTCGTCGCGCCAGCTTTCGTTGACCGCAACGCTGAGGTTGGTGACGTTGTTACCGTTTGGCGTGACTCGAGCCGCCGCATCTTTGGTCAGGTTGCCCAGAATCGTGACTTCGTTGACCGCATCGGGAAGGCGTAAACCACCAATCGCATCGGTCACAAGGGCGGCATTGCGCCAACCGCTTTGCAGTGACTCGAGGCGGCTGGTACGGACGCCAACTTTAGATCGCTTGCTGCCATCCTCGGTTTCCCAAGCTTGATACTCGAGCGTTCCCTCGAGCAACACGGCGTCGCCTGCTTTTAAGGTTTCGGCAAGCGCTTCGGCATTCTTGCCGTAAATGCTGCTGCGTTGATAGAACGGCACGTTGCGTTCCAGTCCATCAGAACCGATGGTTCGGCTGTCACCGGCAACAGTAAATTCCAGTACCGCGATCCCTTTTGGCGTGTACTTCAATTCGGGATTGCGAGCCAATGTGCCAATCAATAAAACGTTGTTAATTCCTCGAGACATAATATTTACTCCTTGATTCAGTGCGAGATTTCTTCGGGTTGACTTTATTTTCGGCGAGCATCTCGGGGATGCTGTAATTAAGTTAGCACAAATTTTTAGTTTGTCAACATAATTTGCACATTGGCGTGAGGGACGGAAAAAAGGGCGAATAGTTGTTGGCTCGAGTTGGAGAATCTGTACGATCTCGGCTCTGTGCCCTTTGCTCTCAGCCCTCTGCCTTATTACGTTCGCCCTCGAGATTGCCCCGTCGCAATCCCGCCCGCGATCAAGTGCGCGTGACGTAAAGGCTCGGGGATGTGCCCGTATACGGTGGTGTGACGCACGACGGCTCGAGCCTCTTCAAAACTGAGTCCGACACGTTGAACAAAGACTTTTTCGCAGGCTTCCATCTCGCCGAGACTTTCAATGAGTGCCCATTTGCGTTTTCCACCATGAACTTTGGTAAGGAGCGCATCGCGGATGCCATCCATGACTGGAAAACGCCGTGCAACAATCAACTCTGGAATCTCGAGGGTCTTGTAAAGCCAGTGCGCGTCAACCACGTTAAAACCTGCCATCGCAATGCCTTGCAACATGACCAACTGCACTTGAGGCGCGTATTTGGAACTCGAGACAAGGCGGGCGATTTCTTTGGCGCTGTTTGCCCCGTCACGGCGAATTTTACCGCGCAGCACACCCTCGAGCCGAGTACCAGAAAAAACAGTGCCGACAATGCTGATGTCGCCGCGATCACTGCGCGAAAATGGGAAGTCATCGAAACCAATGATGTGCGAGAGTGCCATGACTCGAGTTTACGTCAGGTGTTAAGCTTCTTACACAATGAAAATCGTTCGCTTTCAAACTGAGGATTCAAACATCAACTGGGGCATTCTCGAGGGTGAAAATATTCAACCCGTCACATTTCCAAACCTCGAGCATGACGGCACTAAAATCAGTCTCTCGAGCGTGAAGTTGCTCGCGCCTGCCAACCCGAGCAAGATCGTTTGCGTGGGCAGAAATTACGTGGCGCACATTGAAGAACTGGGCAACAAGCCCCTTGCCGAACCAGGCTTGTTTTTTAAAGCCGCCAATGCCTTAACCTTTACGGGCGATACCGTGCCGTACCCAAGCTGGACGGAATCGTTTCACTTTGAGGGTGAACTCGGTTTGGTGATCAAAACTCGAGCCTATAAAGTCAGTTACGACGATGCGCTTTCGCACGTGCTCGGTTGGACGTGTGCGCTCGATTTGACCGCACGGGACAAACAAAAAACCGATTTGCAATGGTTCAGAGCCAAAGGCTCGGATAAATTCTTACCGTTTGGACCGCATTTGGAAACCAATCTCGAGCCGCAAAAAACCCGGGTGCAAACTCGAGTCAATGGCGAAACCCGACAAGATGGCACGACCGACAAAATGATTTTTGATGTCGCATTTGTGATCCATTACGTTTCGCAGTTCATGACGCTCGAGCCAGGTGACGTTGTGATTACGGGCACGCCCGAAGGTGTGGGCGAGTTGCACGCGGGCGATCTGGTCGAGGTTGAAATTGATGGCATCGGCATTTTGACGACGCGGATTGGCGAAAAAGCATGAAGGTACATGCCATTGACCTCGAGTTGATGGGCACACCTGGGGTAGTTGGCTCGTATTTTATCCCCTCGGAAATGGGGCATGTGATGGTCGATTGCGGTCCCGGCGCGACCCTCGAGAAACTTTATGCAGGAATTAGAAAATTGGGTTTTGAGCCTGAAGACGTCAAGCATTTGCTCTTAACCCACATTCACCTTGACCATGCGGGCGCGGCGGGACAACTGGCAAAAGCATTGGGTTTGCAAGTCTACGTGCACCGTCACGGCGCGGGTCATTTGTTGCGTCCCGAACGCCTGATCGAATCTGCCACTCGAGTTTACGGCGCGATGATGGAAGTGCTTTGGGGCGCGTTTGAAGCCGTACCAGAAAATCAATTGACGATTCTCGAAGGTGGTGAAAGGTTTGTTATTTCAGGACTCGAGTTTCAAGCGTTTTATACGCCAGGTCATGCGATTCATCATCTTGCCTATTACGTAGGAGACATCATTTTTTCGGGCGATGTTGGCGGCGTGCGCTTGCAAGGCTCGAGTCATGTGGTCGCGCCGACGCCACCACCCGATATTGACTTTGAGGCGTGGCGCAAGAGTATTCAAACCTTGCGCGGTTTAAACGCCTCACGGATTTTGGTGTCGCATTACGGCGAATTTGAAAATGTTTCAGATCATTTGGACAACCTCGAGCGCAACATCTCGCACCTCGAGCAGCTTTCGCTCGAGGTTTTGCGCGGCGGTGGGGGACGGGAAGAAATTGCCAAACGCATCGAAATTCTGTCAGGAGAACAAATTTCGACTGCCAGCGACAGCACCATGAACACACGGTATCAACTTGCTACGCCGTATTTGATGGCGGCAGATGGTTTGCTGCGCTACTGGCAACGCAAACGACCAGACGCTTTACAATAGGTATTGTGACTGCACCTCATTCTTATTAAATCCAATGTGGAGCTTCGAGCCGTAAACCTCCGTGAGGGTTTTCTCTCACGGAGGTACTTATGGGAAAAGCATTGGTAGGATTTGGATTGGTTTTCGGACTTGCGCTCACCGCCTGCATGACTGCACCCGCAAAACCCAGTTTTGAAGGCGCACTTTCTGCCGCCAACGAATTCCCCGCACTCCCTGCACCTTTGCCAACTGGAACCGGAACCGTAACGGCGACTTTGGACGGCACGACATTGACCTTAACCGGTACATATTTGGGTTTGACTGGTGCGCCAACTGCCGCCCACATTCATGGTCCAGCGGCACTTGGAGCCAGTGCAGGAGTGCTTTGTAGCCTTCAACCCACTGATGGTACAACAGTAGGAACTGGTACAGTTTCATCGTCTGGCGCAGCTACAAATCCATGCTCGAGTTTTGTCTTGAGCGCCCAAAATTTAACCGATTTGAATGCTGGAAACTTGTACGTCAACATTCACACCACCGCGAATAAAGGCGGCGAGGTACGCGCCCAGTTGATCAAGAAGTAAGTTGACCCCAAACCCTCGAGCCGATTTTTTATTGGTTCGAGGGTTTGTGTTTTAAAGTCTTAAATTCCAGCCTCGAGCTTGCTAATCAAACCTGAACGTAACTCGAGCAAACCGTCGGTGATACTGACGCGGTAGACGTGCGGGTTAAGCAAGCGAGTCGAACCTTCAGGTAGTCGTGCCATGTCTTCCGATGCACGTTTTTGCAAGGTTTCCAAAGATTCTGGTGCGTGCAATCGTTCTCCGTCTTGCATCACCACGCGCCGAATATCCTCGAGCATGGCATTGGGTATTTTGGCAGTGCGCAATGGGTTGGTTGGGTCGGTCACGCGTTCACCAGTCTCGAGCATTTCGGTTTCAAGGGCGATCACGTCCATCGCAAATTCGCCGTTTGGCGTGTTGGCACGCCAGAGCCGTTTGATGCCTGGAATGTTGGATTTGACGCGGTCTGCGGTCAATTTCATTTTTGGCGCATCCTCGAGTTGAACCAGCTTGTAGACGCCACCTAAAGCGCCGCCGCCCTCGCCGCCGCCGGTTGCGAGTTGCGTGCCGACACCGTAGACGTCAATCCGTCCCCCCTCACGAATTACGGCTTCGATCACGTGCTCGTCAAGGTCGTTGCTGGCAACAATTTCCACGTATCCCAGGTTTGCCGCGTCCAAAGCGCTGCGAATTCGTCTGGAAAGGTACGCCAAATCGCCCGAGTCCAGCCGCACGCCGCGAAGTTTATGCCCCGCCGCCTCGAGTTCTTTGGCGACCGTGATGGCGTTCGGCAAACCACTCTCGAGCGTGTCAAAAGTGTCCAAAAGCAGTGTCGCACTGTCAGGGAAGGTGTTGGCATACGCCCTGAATGCCTCGAGTTCGCTGTCAAACGCCTCAACCCACGAGTGGGCATGCGTGCCGGTGACCTGCATTCCAAAAGTCTGCCCAGCCTCGACGTTGCTCGTGCCTACCGCACCACCAATAAATGCCGCTCGAGCTGCCGACAGCGCCCCGTTTGGACCTTGCGCCCGCCTTGCCCCAAACTCGATCAAGCTGCCGCCCGTGTATCCAGAAGTGCTGTGACTCGAGTTTGCCGCGTGAACGCAACGTGCGGCTTTGGTGGCGACCAGGGTTTGAAAATTGAGGATGTTTAAAAGCGCCGTTTCGACCAGTTGCGCCTCGCCCAATGCGCCAGTCACGGTCAAAAGTGGCTCGTTTGGGAACACCACCCGTCCCTCGCTAATTGCAGTAACTTTAGCTGTAAATTTCCAGCTTCGCAAATACTCGAGAAACGCAGGTTCAAACAACTTCAAGCCTTGCAGGTACTCGAGGTGTTCTGTGGTAAATCGCACGTTCTCGAGGTAATCCAGGGCGTTTTCAAGCCCTGCAAAAACCGCGTAACTGCCGCCAAAAGGCGCACGCCGAAAGTACAAATCAAAGGTCGCACGTTTCTCGAGCAAGCCGTGTTTGAAATACCCCGCAAGCATGGTGAGTTGGTAAAGGTCGGTGAAAAGTGGGTTGCTGGTCATGATGTGCCTTTCGGGTTTTTGTTGTGGACCACGGTACATTCTTTGGGAGTGATGGAGGATTTTTACAAAACGCTCGAGACAATTTCCACGCCGTTTTGTTTCAATTGAAACAAAAACATCGCGTGGTACAAGTCGCCAGGGTGATCGGGCGAATCCCAGGTTTGCACACAATTTTCTGGGACAATAATTCTCTGCCCGAGTCCTTGCGCTAAAGAACGCAATTTCACGCCGATGGCAAGGCTGTACAAGCATAAGTCTGTCACGTCGCCTATGCAAATAATCGTTTTGAGTTGCGGGCGCTCTTCGAGCCAGGCAACAAGTTTGGTGCTTTCCAAACTCGATATGCTGTTTTTCTCAAAGTGCGCGTAGGTCTTCCAATTTGGCAGGTTCTCGAGTTCGCTAGCGGCGCGAGCCTCGAGTGTGCCTTTGATGCAGTGCGGCGGGTATGCCCCAAATTCTTCGGCGTTTTCGGGGTGGGCGTCTTGAATGAACGCAATGTTGGTGATGCCGTGTGTTTCGGCATTTTGAATAAGTTGCACGACATTGGGGATGATGGCGGCGACGCGCGGGCTGGCAAGTACACCAACCCGACAAAATCCTTCGATCACGTCCACGCTGAGGACGGCGGTCTGTTGAGGGTTCAGTGTCTCGAGTTTGATTAATTCGAGGTTTTGAAGCCAAGTCTCGAGGTCGCGCAGGTGTTGTTGGCTGGTATTAGTCAGGTTCATGATCTTTCCTATTCTGCCTGTTTTTGGCGAGAAATCTACTTAACTGCAATTAGCATATATGCACTGTGCCGCTATGTCAAGTTCCCCAAGATTGTAATTTAGATTTGTTTACATTCTGTAAACATTTAATACACTTTGTCAAAGAAAAAGGAGTAATCATGAAAGCATTCGTCACCGGCAGCACGGGATTTCTCGGCAGCAATTTGGTACAGGCACTCCTCGAGCGTGGCTACGAGGTCAAAGCACTGGCTCGCAACAAACAAAAAGCCCAGAAAGTCCTCGGTCACCTCAAACTCGAGATTGTTGAAGGCGACCTCGATAACGTCGCCAAATTTGCGCCCGCGCTTGAGGGTTGCGATGTCTTGTTTCACACCGCCGCCTATTTCCGCGAGTATTATTCCCCAGGCAACCACTGGGCAACCCTCGAGAAACTGAACGTCACCGCGACGATAGAATTGTTAGCCACCGCCGAAACGTACGGGGTCAAACGCGCCATTCATACCAGCTCGAGCGGCGTGATCGGCATGAAACCAAACCATCAACCAGGTGACGAAACCACGCCACCAGACGCCAAACGCCTCGAGAATTTGTACTTTCGCAGCAAACTCAAAGCCGACGAAGCCATCACCGAA
>JANMUC010000057.1:0-3231 GCA_031391225.1 Deinococcales bacterium | reverse complement strand
CCTGACGATTCCTGCGAGGTTGAGACAACTGAGCGGTAAGAATATCTTAACCGTCTTTAGCTCAGAAATCTTGCCCAAACCACGCACGAACGCAGACGAATCAACGCAGGATTCAACCCTGTAAACCAATCAAAATCGAGCGCTCGAGCAACCAACAACACGTTTTCGGCATTGCTTGACTCGCGCACCGAAAAAGGACGGGCTTCCCAATCGGCTCGAGGTTCGGGGTCTGGGTCTGAATGCAGCGCCAACAGCATCGCCAAGACCAATTTTGTGACCCAAGCCCGAGTGGCTTCAAAACGTTCCAAGCCATCACGAAGTCGCGGGTACGCCGTCACAAAGGCGTCCAAAAAACCTTCAAGTTGAGCGCTGACCTCGAGTTTGGCAAGTTGAGCACCGACCTCAAACTTATCCCAAGTCATGCCACGGCTCGATAAAGCCCGACGCAGCGCTTTTTGCAGCGCTCCAAACTCAAGACTAGGGATAGGTAAAGTGTTATTCATTGGAAAGTTGCTTGAATTTTGAAATTCAAACCCCCATAGACTAGCAGGCTTGGGCAGGGAAAAATAGGGAATGGCACATTATTTAGACCAGCTCAAAGATACTGAGGTATCGTTAGAGCATGGATGCAGCCGATAACTTGCAACTCTTAAAACGTTTTGGACACTCGAGTTTTCGCGTTGGACAACTTGAAGTCCTCGAAAGCCTTGAACGTGACGCTCGAGCTTTGGCAGTCTTCCCAACTGGAAGCGGCAAAAGTCTTTGCTATCAAATTCCGGCACTCATGCTCGAGGGATTGACACTTGTGGTGTCGCCGCTGATTGCCCTGATGCGTGACCAAGTCGAAGAACTGCTGGCAAAAGGCATTCCTGCCGCCAGACTCGACTCGAGCATGGCACGCAACCAAAACTTGCAAATCTGGAACGAGATCAAATCTGGCGAACTGAAAATTTTGTACGTCTCGCCAGAGCGTTTCAACAACGAACGATTTCGTGATCTTATGAGTCGCAGTCATATTGCCTTGTTTGCCATTGACGAGGCGCACTGTATTTCGGAATGGGGACACAGTTTCCGTCCCGATTACTTAAAACTTGCGGCTTTTGCCAAAGAAATAAAAGCCGAACGAATCTTGGCATTGACCGCCACAGCCACACCAAAAGTGGTGCAAGACATTTGCAAAGCATTCGAGATTCCAATATCAGCCGCGATCATCACAGGCTCGAGACGCGAAAACCTAAATTTGCAAGCCAAACCAACCAAACTCGATGCTCGAGCCGCAGTTTTGGCGCAAGAAATCAAAGCCAATCCTGGCACGAGTATTGTTTACGTCAGTTTGCAACGCGATGCCGAAAATGTTGCGGATTCGCTACGGACGGCTGGCATTGAAGCTCGAGCCTATCACGCGGGTATGGAGGACGAAGCTCGAACAACTGTCCAGAATTGGTGGATGACCGCCCCCAATGCCGTGGTGGTCGCCACCATCGCTTTTGGCATGGGCATTGACAAACGCAATGTTCGAGCCGTTTATCACTATCATCTGCCCAAAAGTCTCGAGGGTTACAGCCAGGAGATCGGACGTGCCGGACGTGATGGATTGCCCAGTACCGCCGTCATGCTCGGCAGTTTTGAAGATTTGGCGGCGCTCGAGCAATTTGCTTACGGTGACACGCCAAGTTTGAGTGCGGTTCAATCACTGATTCAGTTTTTAAGCGGCGGTGAAGCTGGAAAATTACTAAACTTGTACGAATTGGGAACACAAACCAATATTCGCGGTACCGTTCTCAAAACCCTTTTGACCTACCTCGAGTTATTGGGGATTTTATCGCAAGGCACGCCGCAATACGCCACCTATCAACTGAAATTCTCGAGCAACATGAACGAAATCCTCGAGCGATTCGATGCAGAACGCCAAACGTTTCTCTCAAGCGTTTTTAAAGCTGGAAAAATGGGACGCGATTGGTTAACGCTTGAGCCAGACTCGATCGCCGCCAAAATTGGTCAAGATCGAGAGCGCATTGTGAAGGCACTCAATTACCTCGACGAACAGAATTTGGCTGAAGTGCGCGTCAGCGACTCTAGAAGCCAGTACACGCGATTGATACCCATTTCCGATGTCGAAACCCTCGCTTCAAAACTCTTTTCCAGACTCGAGCAACGCGAAAGCCAAGATTTGGCGCGACTTCACAGCGTAGTTGCATTGTTTGAAAACCCAGAATGTTACGCAAAACAACTCGCACGGTACTTTGGCGACTCGAGCGAACAAGATTGCGGACAATGCAGCGCGTGTTCAAAAACCAAAATCAGATTGCCAGCCGCAGCTACTCCACCAAAACCAGAAAACCTTGTGACTCGAGCCGAAATTCTGGAAGTCACAAAGGCTCACGCACCAATCTTTACCGAAGCTCGAGAAACCACCAAATTCTTGTGCGGATTGACCAGCCCGAAGTTCACAAAAGCCAAACTGAGCAAACACGCCCTGTTTGGAAAACTCGAGAGAATCCCGTTTATGACCGTGCTGGACTGGTGCAAGGCTAACCTCGAGAAATAGTAACTTTCACCTCGACATTTCGCTCGAAAATGCTACAACCCTTCGTTGCGGGTTGACCCGCGCTTGGAGACGTGATGAAGGCGTAATTTAATTATTTGTACACAGGTTTTCGAGCATTTGAACTTTTCGATCACAGTCAATCACTTAGAATAAGATTATACTCAATAACGTATATATTTCGGAAGGTGAGTATGGCAAACAAAAAACAAGTTGAACGATTCACATTGGTTGTTGAGGTTTCGGCGGACAATTTGGTTCCTACGGCTGCAAATGTCGGATTCTTGACTTTGCTACCAACTGGAACAGTTGTTTTTGATTTTGGATTTATGAAACCCTCCGATCTTGTTAAATTGAGTAACAAACCACCTTCTAAAGACCCAATTAAACTCACCGCTCTTGGGGTCTCTCGGGTTGTGATGGCACGAAGTGAAGCTGAACAATTTATGCGAACTGCTTTGGACTTATAGAGAACCGCATGTTCATACCAGTAAATCCGCAACTCGAGAACCTCGAAAAAAAGATTGAATTAAACTCGGTAACTTTAAGTACCCCAACAGAATTAAGTTAACATAAAATAAATGGCTCAAAATTGATCCTCAACGAATCACCAACCGCCCCAAGAGCCAACGTCACCTGATAAAAAAGACCTTGCTCACAACCATAATCATCCGCTCGCAACCAAC
>JANMUC010000056.1:0-10327 GCA_031391225.1 Deinococcales bacterium | reverse complement strand
GCGTTGAGATTCAAACAAAACCAACGGAAATAGAAAACCCAGCAATCAGCCTCGAGCACCACAGTCACTTCGAGTTTGAAGGTCTTTTATCGAATTGCAATTTGGACTATTGAACTCGAGCTTCCAGAAAACCCAAGTCTGCCTAATAAAATGAGGGGTGGATTTCCCCACCCCTCGAGATTACGTTAAAACGAGATTACTTCATCTCGGGTTCTGGAGCATTGAAGGTGATGCTCTTGATGACTTTGTTATTGTTGTAATCTGGTTGCGCGGCGACCACAACGTATTTGGCAACTTTGAGGTCGCCACGTGAGTTGAGTGCAATTTTTCCAGTGACACCGTTGAAGGTAACTTGACGAACGGCTTTTGCCACGTCCAAACGCTCTGGTTTTGCACCGTTGTTGGCTTTGAGCGAGGCGGCAATGGCACGAATGACCACGCGGGCGGCATCGTAACCGTAGGCGCTATAACCTTCTGGGTCAGCACCGTACTTGGTCTTGTACTTCTTGGCGAATGCTTTGGCGGCTGGCAAGAGGTTGATTGGCACGGCAGTGGTGGTGAAGTAAATGTTCTTCATGTTGTCAGCGCCGGCGGTGTTCTGAAGGTCTTGACCGTCGAAACCGTCGCCACCGACGAGCGGGGTGTTAAGCCCAGCTTGACGGAGTTGCTTGAGCATTGGGGCAGCCTCGGTGTAAATGGCACCGAAGTAAATGGCGTCTGGCTTGTCGGCTTTGGCTTTGTTGATGAACGAGCTGAAATCGGTGTCGGCAGCTTCTTGACCGGCTTCGACCAAGACTTTTGCGCCGAGTTGCTTGGCACGGGCAGCGAACGCGTTGGCAATGCCTTCGCCGTAGGCGGTCTTGTTGTTCAGGACGTAAATGCGCTTAGCTTTCAGAACATTGACCACGAAGTCAGCGCCGACTGGTCCTTGCACATCGTCACGACCACAAATGCGGTTGGTGACTTGTCCGGTGGACAAACGGTCTGTAACGCGTGGGTTGGTGTTCGCAGGGCTAACCATCGTCAGGTTCACTTTGGCATAAACTTCGCTTGAGGGGATTGCCACGCCCGAGTTGAGGTGACCGACAATGCCCATGATTTCTGGATCATTGATCAAACGGTTGGCGTTGGCAACGCCAACGTTGGCTGTGGCTTGATCGTCCTCTGGTTGGTAAACAACTTTGTAACCGTAAGCTTCGATCAGGCGCTTCTCTTCAGAGATTGCCATCTCAGCGCCGTTCTTAATGGCGGTTCCAAGGTTTGATTGACCGCCCGAAAGTGGGGTCTGGCTGGCAATCTTGATCGTGCCTTTGGTCTGAGCGTCCGCACCAACGAACACACCCGCCGCTAAGGCTGCCGTTAACAAAATACGTTTCTTCATCCCTTACTCCTCCTTATAACATTTGGGTTTCGAGCACGTTGGCTCTTTTCCCGTTTTTTGATTCCGTGAAATCATAAAGATTGCATACAAGCCTGTCAACGTTCCAATGCACCAAAAGCTGAACAATCTTCAATAAAACCTCTCATGAGTAGCACCAGATCACATAATCTCGAGGTATCTGTTCAGTTCCCAGTCATGGACTGTGGCGGCATACAAACTCCATTCGGCACGTTTGGCATCCAAGAAGTGATCAAAAATATGATCGCCCAAGGCATCGCGGATGGTGCGGTCTGACTCGAGTTCGTCCAGCGCCTCGCGCAAAGTCCCTGGCAAGGTCTTGACCTTGTGGCGGCGTTTATCACGCACGCTCATTTCGTCAACGTCGCGTTGAATCGGCGGCGGTGGCTCGAGCTTTTCGGAAATGCCATGCAAGCCAGCCGCAAACATGGCAGACAAAGCCAGATACGGGTTGCACGTTCCATCTGGCATCCGCAGTTCGGCACGAGTTCCTGCACCGCGCCGTGCTGGTACGCGAATCATGGCGCTGCGGTTGCTGGCACTCCAGGCGATGCTGGCGGGGGCTTCAAAACCAGGCACAAGGCGTTTATAAGAGTTGACTAAAGGATTGGTGATCGCCACCATCCCTTGGGCATGCTCGAGAAGCCCACCAATAAAGTACATGGCGGTAGAAGACAGTTGAAATTCGCCTTTGGGATCAAAAAATGCGTTTTCGCCGTTTTTAAACAAACTCAAATGCGTGTGCAAACCCGAACCGTTAATCCCCGCCACCGGTTTTGGCATGAACGTCGCGTGCAATCCATGCTCGAGCGCCACGCGTTTGACCACAAACTTAAATGTCGTGATCGAATCGGCGGTGCGCAGTGCTGTGTCGTACTTAAAATCAATCTCGTGCTGACCAGGCGCGACCTCGTGATGTGCCGCCTCGACCTCAAAACCCAGCTCGAGCAGCACATTCACCATGTCGCGGCGGGCTTCCTCGCCTCGGTCTATCGGAGCAAGATCAAAATATCCTGCCGCATCGTGGGTAATGGTGGTCGCCGTGCCCTCGAGTGAACGTTGAAACAAGAAAAACTCGAGTTCAGGACCAGCAAACACACCTTCAAAACCCATTTTCTTGGCTTTTTCGACAGTGCGTTTGAGTGCCGCCCTGGGGTCGCCCAGAAATGGTTTGCCGTCGGGCAACGCGATGTCGCAAACCACTCGAGCCACCCGTCCGCGCTTGGCATCGCTGTCCGAAAAGGCTGGAAAAACCCGAAACGTCTCGAGGTCGGGCTGCAAGAGCATGTCAGACTCTTCTTGACGGGTAAAACCTTCGATGCTCGAGCCATCAAACATGATGTTGCCATCTAAAGCTTTTTCAAATTGCGAGACTGGCACCTCAACGTTTTTGGCAACGCCGAGCACGTCGGTAAATTGTAGTCTTAAAAAACGCACGTTTTCGGCTTTTAAAGCTTTCAGGACTTCGGCTTTGCTGGTGGGCATGGAAATTCCTTTCGGGGTGAAAGCGTTTTGCAATACATTGATTCAGTCTTAATCAATTTTCATTTCTCAGACACAAAAATCTGCAATTGCACTATCCCCTCTCATCCCCAGCCCTTCTTACCCTTACGGCAGCACCTGTCGGGCTTGAGCGCTTCTCTCCTCGGAGAGAAGGGAGTTTAAATGTTTTACATGTGTGGCTCGAGATTTTTTGCAACCCGAAATGCAGGATTGGTGTCACAAAATGAACGATGCGATTAAATATGGGTTTTGATTTCGTCGGAGTATATGTTTGGTCATAGGTTCAAAGCAATCAACCCTTAACAACAATATTAACCAATCTTCCAGGCACATAAATCTCTTTGACGGTTTCCTTACCATCAATTAAAGCATGAATGCTCGGGACAGTTTTTGCCAAGGCAATCGCTGCTTCCTGCGAAATCCCGAACGGTGCTTCGACCTTGCCACGCAACTTGCCTGACACTTGGATCACCAACTCGAAAACTTCCTTAACAATTTTGGATTCATCAAAGGCTGGAAACGACTCGAGGTGAACACTGCCAGTATGACCCGAGATTTTCCAGAGTTCTTCCGCCAAATGTGGCGCATACGGCGCTAAGATCAAGTTAAATTTCTCAAGTGCCTCATGCCACAAAGCGCTGTTATGGACGCTCGAGCGTTTGGCTTTGCCCAGGAAGTTACTGAACTCCATCATCGCGGCGATAGAAGTATTAAATTTGAAATTCTCGGTATCGTCACCCACTTTTTTGACCGTGTAATGCAAGTTGTACTCGAGGTCATTGACGCTGATATTTTCCTGCGGTTCGGTGGTGCTGGGTTGCTCGAGGAACAAATTCCAGATTCGTCCCAACCAATTCGCCAAACCGTTCACGCCTTTGGGTGCCCAAGGTCCGCCAGCCTCCCAGGGTCCAATGAATTGCAAATACATCCGAACGGTGTCCGTGCCGTATTCTTTGACCAAATCGTCTGGATCGGCAACATTGCCCCGTGACTTCGACATTTTCTCGTTGTCTTCACCCAAAATCAAGCCTTGATTCAAAACTTTTTTGAACGGTTCGCCAAAATCAATCAAACCCAAATCACGCATGGCTTTCGTCCAGAAACGCGCGTACAACAAATGCAAAATCGCGTGTTCGATGCCGCCCGAATACAAATCGGCGGGCAACCATTTCTTGACCATTTCGCTATTGATCGCACTGCACGAGTTTTTCGGGTCCAAATACCTGAAAAAATACCAACTCGAGTCCAAGAACGTATCCATTGTATCCGTATCACGTGTCGCCGCGCCACCACACTTTGGGCAGGTGCAACGCTGCCAATCTTTGAGCAGCTTTAAAGGGCTTTGACCCGTTGGCAAAAATTCGACATTTGAAGGCAACAAGACTGGTAAATCCTCTTCTGGCACGGGTTGCTGACCGCAGGTGTCGCAGTAGATAATTGGGATTGGCGTACCCCAATAACGCTGCCTCGAGATCAACCAATCGCGCAAACGGTAGGTGGTTTTGGCTTTTGCCACACCCAGTTTCTCGAGTTCAGTGATGATTGGCGCGATCATGGATTTACCCGATTTCTGACCGTTGAACTGCCCAGAATTGACCATGACGCCGTCGCCAGCATACGCCTCGGTCATGGAGTCACCGTCCAATTCCAAGCCTTCGGGCTGCACGACCACTCGAACTTTCAAACCAAACTTTCGCGCAAATTCAAAATCGCGTTGATCGCCGCTCGGCACACCCATAATCGCACCCGTGCCATAAGTCACCATCACATAATCAGAAATGTAAATTGGCACATCCTCGAGCGTCAACGGATTCTTGGCGTAACTGCCCAAAAAAACACCCGTTTTCTCTTTGCCTTCCGCCGTGCGGTCAATCTCGGAAGTTTTGGACGCCACTTCCTTATACGCAGCCACCGCCTCTCGAGCATCAGTGGTAGTTAAGGCATCCACGAGCGGGTGTTCGGGGGCAATAACCATAAACGTCGCTCCAAACACCGTGTCGGGGCGCGTGGTGAAGACCGTGATGTTACCGCTAGCAGTTGCAAAATCAATTTCCGCACCAACCGACTTGCCAATCCAATTTTGCTGCATGACGCGCACACGCTCGGGCCATTCGATACCATCAAACTCGAGCAACTCCTCGGCATACTTGGTGATTTGCAAATGCCACTGCGACATCAAACGCCGTTCGATCAGAGCGCCCGAACGATCACCACGCCCGTCAATCACCTGCTCATTCGCCAAAACAGTTTGATCCACAGGGTCCCAGTTGACAAAGGATTCTTTTTTGTACGCCAAACCAGACTTGTAAAACTGTACGAAAAACCATTGATTCCAACGGTAATACTCGGGGTCACAGGTACGCAATTCGCTGTTCCAGTCAATCATGCTGCCCATCAACTCGAACTGGGTTTTCATATGCTCGATGTTCTGATGCGTCCAAATCGCAGGATCAATGTTGTTCTTGATCGCCGCGTTCTCGGCAGGCAAACCAAACGCATCAAAACCCATTGGAAAGAAGACGTTAAAGCCCTTCATGCGCATAAACCTGGCTCGAGTATCAGGCACGGCGGCGCTGTACCAATGCCCAATATGCAAATTACCAGATGGATACGGGAACATCGTGAAGGCGTAATACTTGGGCTTAGAACTCGAGAAATCCGTGTTGTACAAACCCGAGTCGCGCCACTGCTGCCTTAAGCGCGGTTCGACCTCTTGAGGGTTGTACTTTTCGATGCGGCGGGTGATGGTGTCAGTCATAAAAACTCCTTGCTCGAGATTCAAATAAAAAACCCCTGGTCTGAAAACCAGGGGAAACGAACCAAAGCGAAAACTTACGCTTGGCGGCTTCCCGAATTGTTTAGTCCAGAGTGGATCATGGGGATAGTCTAAAGGTTTGAGGGGAAGAGGTCAATAATGGGTTTGGCTGACCTACACAAAAATCAGCATTTGTCCTCGCCACCCTCATCCCCGACCCTTCTCCCGCTTGCGGGAGAAGGGAGCTTTGGTTCTATCTCGAGAGCTAACGACCCTCGAGATTTCACTTCGGAATTCCTCGAGGAACGCCGTGAAGCTGCAAAAAGAAAAGGATTTTAACGTGCTCGAGGGTCAAAACGATCACGCAAACCATCGCCTAATAGATTTAAACCCAGCACCGTAATGGCAATAATCACACCAGGAAAAATGGTAGCCCAAGCAGAATTGTAAATGAAAGTTTGCGCATCGAACAACATCCGCCCCCAAGAGGCTTGCGGTGGTTGCGTTCCCAAACCCAAATACGACAATGCCGCCTCTGCCAGAATCGCCACACCAAACGCGAACGTTCCCTGCACCAACAAGGGTGCAGCAACATTGGGCAGAATGTGCCGCCACAAAATCCTGGCGTTAGAAACACCTAAAGCTCGAGCGCTGTCCACATACTCGAGGTTTTTGACGCTCAACACTCCAGCCCTGGTCAAACGCGCAAAAGTGGGGATGCTCGAGATTCCAACGGCAAGCATGGCACTCCAAATACTGGGACGAAACGCAGTTGAAATTAATAGCGCTAAAAGTATGGTTGGAAAAGCGCTGGTGGCATCCAGGATTCTCGAGATAATGTCATCGAGCAGACCACCAAAAAACCCTGCCAGCGAACCAAACAGCAACCCAAAACTCGAGCCGATTCCTACGCTGATGATACCGACCAGAACGCTGGTGCTCGCACCGCGCAGCATTCTGGAGAGGGTGTCACGCCCAAAATTGTCTGTGCCGAACGGATGCGCGAATGATGGTGGCACGAGTTGCGCGGCGAAATCTTGAGCGTTGGGTGGGTATGGTGTCCAGATCAGACCAATCAGGGCACTGAGAACCAGAAAGCCAAAGACCAACGCGCCAAAGACCAGATTGGCTTCGGATTTGCGGGTTATTTCAGGCTCGAGGTTTTTAGTCATACCTAATCCTTGGGTCGAGCGCACCGTACAGCAAATCAACTATTAAATTGATAAGCACGATCATGACAGCGATGCTAAAAACCACGCCTTGAACCAGTGGAAAGTCACTGTTTCGGACGGCGCTTAAACCAAGTTTTCCAAGACCGTTCAGGTTAAACACGCTTTCGACAATGATCGCACCTGCCAACAATTGCCCCAGTTGAATACCCAGCAAGGTCAAAATTTGAATTGCGGCGTTACGCAAGACATGCTTGTTGATGACCACAGACTCGAGTAAACCCTTACCGCGAGCAGTTCTGACATAATCTTGCCCCAGCACCTCGAGCACGCTAGAACGCACCATGCGCACCAAGCCTGCCGCCTGCCCGAGTGCCAGCGTCAACACGGGCAGAACAAGATTGCGAATGGCGGCAATAGGGTTTTCGGTCCAAGTGACGCTGCTCGAGACGGCAGGCAACCAACGCAAACTGACGGCGAATACTAAAATAAATATCAGTCCAAGCCAAAAACTGGGAATCGCCAAACCAATTTGGGTCACGAGCACTGTGCCCAAGTCAAAAACAGTGCCTTTGTGCCTTGCTGCAAAAATACCGGCAGGCAACGCGATTATCAGCGCCAAGAGACTCGAGGCGATAATCAAAGGAAGCGTGACAGGCAGCCTGGCGAGAATCAAATCTTTAACGGGTGCTGACAATGAAGTGCTTTTTCCAAAATCACCCTGAGCCAAACCCACAACCCAACGCCCAAAACGCTCGAGTGGCGGCTTATCAAGCCCAAGTTGTTCGGACAAAACTTTGTACTGCGCTGGGTCGTTGTTCAGACCAATGATTAACTGCACAGGGTCACCAGGCACAATCAACAATGCGCTAAACACCATGACCGCCGCCAGAAAAAGCGTGATGAACGCAGTCAGAGTTCGGCGCACAAGAAACGATACCGTCACCAAAAAAGTGTAACTCGAGTTAGCACAAAAGCACCAGTTGACTAGCCTCACAGTTTGCGTTCTAAGGCAACTCGAGCAAGAATACCGCATGAAGACAGCTTTCTTGGGTTTGGGCATCATGGGCTATCCAATGGCGGGACACCTTTCCAAACAGTTTGAAACCCTGATTTGGAATCGCACGAACACCAAAGCCGAATCGCACAGCATCGAATACGGCACGCACAACATCTCGAGTTTTGCAGAACTTGCCAGTGTGGATGTGTTGTTCACCTGCTTTCCAACATCAAAAGAAGTGCTCGAGGTCGCACCCAAGATTCTCGAGGTGGCAAAAGCTGGTTTGGTCTGGGTGGATTGCACCAGCGGCGACCCTGCCAGCGCACGGGAATTGCATAAAGTGCTCGAGGCTAAAGACATGTTTTACTTGGATGCGCCCGTCAGTGGTGGCGTGGCTGGCGCGATTAACGGCAAACTAACAGTAATGGTTGGTGGGGATGAACCTGTGCTCGAGAAAGTCAAAAATGTGATTGAAAGTTTTGCAGCCAAGATTGTTTACTGTGGTCCAAGTGGTGCGGGAATGGCGGTCAAAGCCGCCAACCAAGCGCTTTTGGGCGTCAACATTCTGGCATTATCTGAGGTATTACTTGGACTCGAAAAAGCGGGCGTTCGCACCAGCACCGCGCTTGAAGTGATCAACGCCTCGAGCGGACGATCAAACGTAAGCATGAATTTGTTCCCAGAACGTGTGGTCGGACGAGGTTTCCCAGCCACTTTCGCGCTGGGTTTGATGGCAAAAGACGTGCGCATCGCGTCACAAGCCTTACGTGAAGCTCGAGTTCCATCACCCATCACCAGCCTGACCGAAAACCTGCTCGAGATTGCGCTGCGTGAACTGGGCAGTGACGTGGATCATGTGGCTGCCGCACAACTGCTCGAGCGTTGGGCAGGGACAGAATTGGGAATCGAGCCGAGTAAAAGCGAATAGGCTTTAAAATAAACCATGAACATTCTGGTGATTGGTGGCACGCAATTCGTCGGGCGGCATTTGGTCAACGTGGCACTCGAGCGCGGGCATACGGTGACATTGTTCAACCGTGGCAACCGCAACCCATTCCCGCAACTCGAGACGATCAAAGGTGATCGTGACCCCAACATGGGCAATGGTTTGGAAGCCTTGAAGCACCGCGATTTTGATGCCGTGATTGACCCAAGCGGTTACGTGCCACGAATCGTTAAAGCCAGCGCGGAACTTTTGAAAGACCACACGCAGCATTACACATTCATTTCGAGCATCAGCTTGTACGCAAGTTTCGCACAACCGACGCCTGAAGATGCGCCACTGGCAAAGCTAGAGGATGAAACCACTGAAGCAGTCACAGGTACAAGTTACGGCGGTTTAAAGGTCTTGTGCGAGCAAGCTGTCGAAAGTGTATTTCCAGGGCGGGCATTGCAGGTTCGTCCAGGTCTAATCGTGGGTGAATTCGACCCGACAGACCGTTTTACCTACTGGGTCGAACGGATTGCTCGAGGTGGCAAAATCCTAGTTCCTGGAGAACCTAAACTCGAGACTCAATTTATTGACGCGGCTGACCTGGCAACCTGGACAATTCGCATGATTGAACAGAACACCACAGGAATTTTTAACGCCACTGGAAACACCACCACCTTCGGTCAAGTCCTCGAGACGATCAAAACCACGCTCGAGGCAGATGCACGTTTTGAATATGTGTCCGAAGAATTCTTGCTCGAGCACAGTGTCAACCCGTGGATGGGCGAGAACAGTCTGCCATTGTGGATTCCCTCGAGCGACAAAGACAGTGCCAACTTTGCCCGTTTGCCAATTCAAAAAGCACTCGAGAAACACTTGGGATTCCGACCACTCGAGTACACGATTCGAGACATATTTGAATTTGTGAAATCTCGAGACTCAGATTATGTATGGAAATCTGGGTTAACACCAGAAAAAGAAGCCGAGTTGCTTTCTGCATGGCAGCAAACCAAAGCGTCATGAATGGTATGGTTTGAACGTCAGACAATTCGCGCAACAGGAGATTCATGAAGAAAATCATTTTGGGCTTGGTCTTAATCGCTACACTCGCAGCTTGTGGTGGCACGCCAGGAAACACCACCAACGCCAACCTGATATTCTCGAGCGCAACTGGGGGTTACAACGGCAGTTTAGAACCGATTACCAGCAATGTCACGGTGGCTGGAATTATTGTGACCACCACGCAAGGTTCAGGCGCAGGCAAACGCGTGTTTGGCGTTTCACTGCCGCAAAACAGCCGCGATGAAGGCGTCACGTATGTCATCAAAAACGTCACCAACGCCAGCCTTACTTACAGCGAGGGCGACTCGAGCACCGGAAAAATCTGGAGCTTCACTGGAGGCAGCATTAAAGTCGTTCGTAAAAGTGGTAAGTACCCCAACAGAATTAAGTTAACATAAAATAAATGGCTCAAAATTGATCCTCAACGAATCACCAACCGCCCCAAGAGCCAACGTCACCTGATAAAAAAGACCTTGCTCACAACCATAATCATCCGCTCGCAACCAAC
>JANMUC010000050.1:0-1667 GCA_031391225.1 Deinococcales bacterium | reverse complement strand
CTTGGTTGGAAACACGTGATCCTTTCAAATCATGTTCCAGAAATCGAAAGCGTGATTGAAAAACTCGAGATTCGGCATTTTTTCGAGCATGTTTTTACATCTGGGATTGTTGGTTTTGAAAAACCGAACCCACGTTTTTTTGATTATGCGCTCTCGAGAATCGGGGCAGAAAATCAGATCATCATGATTGGCGACAATCCAGATCACGACATTGAAGGCGCGGCACAATTTGGCATTCCAGGAATTCTGGTCAGAGACAGCGAAAATGGTGCTCGAGAATGGGTTTTAGACGATCTTGTGGCATCAAGTTTGCTCGAGTTGCTAACCTAATTTTAAGACTTCACTAGGGCATCTGATTAGAAACTCCTGGCTGGAATTGATATTCTGACCAAAGTTGAGGTTTTCATGTCCAAATTAACGGTTGGTATTGTTGGTGGTTCTGGTTACGCTGGCGGCGAATTTTTGCGCCTTGCTCTTTCGCACCCTAATCTCGAGGTAACGCAGGTTACTTCCAGGGCTAACGCGGGCGATCCTGTGACGTTCACACACCCAAATCTTCGTGGGCGCACGAATTTAAAGTACAAAAAACCGATTGATCTCGAGCCTGTGGATGTGCTGGTGCTTGCCATGCCGCATCACGAGGCGATCAAGAATTTCGATCATTACTCGGGTTTAGCGCGTGAGGTCGTGATTGACCTTTCGCATGACTTTAGAATTCGTGATCCAAAACTTTACGAAAAGTTTTACGAAGAACCGCACCCGCGTCCAGACTTGCTCGAGACGTTTGTCTACGGAAATCCGGAACTTCACAAAGAAGAATTAAAAGGCGCGACTCGAATTGCTTGTGCGGGTTGCGGTGCGACGGCGACGATTCTTGGCTTGTACCCGCTTTACAAAATGGGTGTACCACTTCCAGGCAAGGACGTTTTCACCACCGTTTTAATGGGTTCAAGTGCGGCTGGTGCAGCCTCGAGCGACGCGAGCCATCACCCCGAGCGTTCAGGCAGTTTGCGCGTCTTTAAGCCCACGGGTCACAGGCACACGGCGGAAGTGATTCAGGAAGTCCCAGCCAACATCAATTTCCACCTGACCGCCATCGCCATCGAACGGATTCGCGGCATTCTGGCAACCTCGAGCGTGATGCTGCCCGATGGTTATTCCGAACGCGACGTTTGGGGCGCTTACCGCGAGGTTTACGCCGATGCGCCGTTTATCCGAATTGTCAAAGTCAAAAAGGGTATTCATCGCAATCCAGACCCCAAAATGTTGGATGGCACGAATTACTGCGATATCGGTTTTGAACTCGACAACGACACTGGGCGCGTGGTGGTTATGACCGCCATTGATAATCTGGTGAAAGGCACGGCGGGTCACGCGATTCAAAGTCTCAACATTTCGCGCGGCTGGATTGAGACGACCGGACT
Source organism: Deinococcales bacterium (assembly GCA_031391225.1). Taxonomy (GTDB): domain Bacteria; phylum Deinococcota; class Deinococci; order Deinococcales; family JAAFIG01; genus JANXTZ01. The sequence continues at coordinate 243 of JANMUC010000050.1, read as the reverse complement.
CGAGTTTTCTGGTTTGCACCCATGATTCGCCGCGCCTTTGGAAACACCAATCTCGAGGTTTCTGCGCTCGGTTTTGGCGCGGGTCATATCGGCAGTCCCGACATGACCGAAGACGCGGCTGGCACAATCCTCAACCGTGCCGTGGATTTGGGCGTGAATTTAATTGACACAGCTCGAGGTTACGGCTTGAGCGAAGAACGCGTCGGACGGCATTTGTCGTGGCGCAGGCAGGAAGTTGTGATT
>JANMUC010000009.1:0-10386 GCA_031391225.1 Deinococcales bacterium | reverse complement strand
AAGATACGGCGTAAGTGCTGCTCCAATGGGCTTTTAAGTTGCGCGTAATTTGCACATCTTCGAAATGGTACGGCGTTTGAGCCACACCCAATGCGGCAAAAGCAAAAACAAAACCAGCGACTCTTGCTCGAGAATAAAAGCTTGCCCAATCTGATTTCATATAGCCTCCGAATTTACTGGCTTGAGATTTACGATGGTTACAGTCTTGCACATCAACGCGATTTGTTGGCGACATCAAAAAATCGTAGACGAATTATTCGTCTACGACAATTGTTTTGAATTCAGGTGCTTTAAATTATACCACTGGAGTTAAGGCTTCATTGTCGCGTTCGCCAGTCCGAATCCGAACCACGCTATCAAGTTGTTGCACAAAAATTTTACCGTCACCAACGCCGCCAGTTCGTGCGCTCTCGACGATGGCTTTGATGGTGCGTTCTACGAACGGCTCGGAAACTGCAATCTCGAGTCGAACTTTTTCGTGAAATTCAAAGACCAACGGACGACCACGGTAGGTTTCCAAGTGTTCTTTCTCGCCGCCGTGACCGCTGACTCTAGAGACGGTCAAACCCGTGACCTCCTGGGTGAACAGCGCGGTTTTGACATCGTCGAGTTTCTCGGGGCGAATAATTGCAGTAATTAACTTCATACTTCCTCCTGAATTTTCTTGTAATCCAATTTAACTCGAGATTCGTGCATTACACCAGTCTCGAGTTTCGCGCTTGAAAAACAACAACCGAATTTTGCATCGTTAGCGAAATTCTGAACATTTTGCACCGTTAGCCTATAACAAAAGGCTAAAATTCCGCAACTTTGACTCGATGTAACAAAAATTATGACATTTTGACGGGTTTTGTTTGACAGTTCGCAAAAAGCTGCGTATACTTTGATCAAGGAAATCCAAAAGATTCCGAAACACAAACCAACGATTTTAAACTTGCGCCAGCTTGGCTCGCGCATGGGGAGGCTCGAATGAACAAGAAGTATTTCAAACCCGCCGCGTTGCTCGCACTTGCCATTATCAATACACCAGCTTTGGCTGCCGATGCGCCAAAGATTGACACCGGTGATACCGCTTGGATGCTGGCATCTACGGCACTGGTGATGCTGATGACCCCAGGTTTGGCATTCTTCTACGGTGGTTTGGTTCGCGCCAAAAATTCACTGAACACCATGATGATGAGCTTCATTGCGCTCGGTTTGGTTTCGGTTTTGTGGGCAGTGATCGGTTACAGCCTTGCGTTTGCACCAGGCTCGAGCATTTTGGGTGGTTTTAGCTTTGCATTCTTAAATGGTGTCGGACAAGCCGACGTTTACCCAACTGCGCCAACCATTCCACATCTTGCATTTATGATTTTCCAAGCGATGTTTGCGATCATCACACCTGCCCTGATTTCGGGCGCGATCGCCGAACGCATGAAATTCACCGCATACGTGGTGTTTATCGGATTGTGGTCGCTTGTGGTGTACTCGCCACTTGCACACATGGTCTGGTCGCCAGATGGTTTCTTGTTCAACATGGGCGCTCTGGACTTTGCTGGTGGAACTGTCGTTCACATCTCTGCCGGTGTCGCCGCTTTGGTTGCCGCGATCATTCTTGGACCACGACGCGGTTTTGGCAAAACTGCTTTCGCGCCGCATAACGTGCCTTTTGTCCTCTTGGGCGCAGGTTTGCTCTGGTTTGGTTGGTTCGGCTTTAACGCGGGTTCGGCAGTCGGTTCCAACGGTCTTGCCGCCAGTGCGTTTGTCACCACCAACATGGGGGCTGCCGCCGCAATGTTGATGTGGAGCTTATTGGAGATTTTCCGTCACGGCAAACCAACCGCCGTTGGTGCGGCGACTGGCGCTGTAGTCGGTTTGGTGGCAATTACGCCAGCCGCAGGTTTTGTCAGCCCGATGGCAGCTTTGGCAATCGGTGCAATCGGTGCAGCGGTCAGCTTCACCGCCATTCAAGCCAAAACCCGATTTAACCTCGACGATTCGCTCGATGTCTTCTGGTGTCACGGTTTGGGTGGTATCACGGGCGCTTTGTTGACAGGCGTTTTTGCGCAGAAAAGCATCAACTCACTCGGTAGCGGTTTGATAGATGGTAACGCTGGTCAACTTGGAACTCAGGCTTTGGCAGTCTTGACCGCAGTCGTCCTGTCCGGTGTCGGTACGGCGGTCATTGTTTACGCTATAAAAGCCGTCATGGGCTTGCGCCCAAGCAACAAAGACGAAGAAACAGGACTTGACCTAGCAGATCACAACGAAGCTGCCTATCACGGTGGCGAGTACGGAACAACATCTGGTGCAGGTCCAATCGGCTCGAGCGTGACCTTGAGCGTTCCAGTCAACGCCAAAGCTGTTGCGGGCGATTAAGGAAATAACAAAACAAAAAGGCGGCTTTTGCCGCCTTTTTTTATGGTTTCTCGAGCAACATAGCGTTTTGCGTTTTGCCCTCAGCTCTCTGCCCTCAGCAGCCCTTTCACGGTCTAAAGATTAAAGCCCCGCCAACCCGCCCTTGAAAGCTAGGCACGATGGTCGACTGCGACACTTGCGCACAATACGCCACATCTGATTCCAGTCCAATTTCCTCGAGCCTTGCGGCGGCATGTGAGCGTGAAAGTGGCTCGAGCGGGTCGGCAAACTGGCGGCGCACGGTCAGGGCAATTTGCGCCCCGTCGTCGAGTTGCGCGTCGGTCATGGCGAGCAAGTACTCACAGAGCACGCCTGCCGTGTAGACATCATCCAAGCCGACCCGTCCGCCGCCACCGGCGCACAGAATAGCGATCTCTTCGCTAGAGACTTCCTTGGCGCGTCTGGCTGCCGCGTGGGCGTTTCGCAGACACGCCAGAATCACGTTTTTGCCAGTTTCGCAGGCGTTCGAGGCTGCCAGTGTGCCGTTGGTCGTGGTCATGACAATGGTTTGCCCGTCAAAGCGTCGATCGAGCACTTCAAACGGGCTGTTGCCAAGGTCAAAACCTTCGGGTTTTAAACCGCGACGTTCGCCAGCCAGCACCACTCCTTCGGCTTTAAACGCCAGCGCCGTCTCCAGGTCAGAAGTCAAGTACAAACTTTCAGCGCCGCGCTCGAGAAACGACAAGGCGGTAGTGGTGGCTCGAATCACATCGACCACTAAAACGGTGTCGGCAAAGGCTTGATGGCTGGGGTCACTCGAGCCGCGAGGCAGCAAGTCCACGCGCAATTTCATGCGTTGCCATCGGATAATTTTGAAAGTTGATTGCGGAACAAATTGATATTGTGCGCGATGCCAGCACTGTTAAAAATAGCTGAACCCGCCACCAAGACATCGGCTCCCGCCCTGGCAATGATGCTGACATTCTCGAGGTTGACGCCGCCATCAACTTCGATCAGGCAGTTTGGATTCAGATCATCTCTCCAAGTCCTGAGTTGTCGCAAGCGATCAAGGGTTTGTGGAATAAATTTTTGACCGCCAAATCCAGGGTTGACGCCCATCACCAGCGCCACGTCGAGGTCAGCCAACACGGGTTTAAAAAACTCGAGCGGCGTGCCAGGGTTGATGGTCATGCCCGCTTTTTTGCCGAGCGCATGGATTTGTTGAATCGCCCCGTGCGCGTGAGTCGTCGATTCGGCGTGAAAGGTGATACTGTCTGCGCCAGTTTTGGCGAAAATCTCGAAATACCGTTCTGGGTTTTGAACCATCAAATGCACGTCAATGGGCAAGGTCGTGTGTCTGCGGGTCGCCTCTAGAATCGGCAAACCGATGCTCAAGTTTGGTACAAATTGACCATCCATGACATCGAAATGCAGCCAGTCGCCACCAGCGGCTTGTGCTTCACGAACCTGAGCACCCAACTCGGAAAAATCGCAAGCCAACAAACTTGGCGCGATACGTTTTGAACGCAGATTTCGGCTGGGAGTTTCAAGAATCACAAACCACAGTCTAACAAAGTTACGTCGCTTAAAACCCAGAAAATTACCAACAAAAAAAGTGAGGCTCAAGCCTCACTTCAATATTCAACATTCGAGCTTTAATCGCCGTCAAAGTCTGGCATGGTGTAACTCTGCGCGGCTTGTTGCTGCGCAAGCTCGTGCTGTTGTTGCTTGGAACGCACCAAGAAATGCTCGAGCTTGTGGTCGTCAACCAGATTGTTGCCCATCTCGAGGTGTCCGCTGGCGAGTTCGCGCATGGCAACGGTCACGAGGTTGCGGGTGGCGCGTTGCTCCGGTGGAATCACAGGCACGACGCCCGCTTTTAGTTGAATGGCACGTTTGGCAACCGCGACTGAAAGTTGGTACTTCGAGTCGGTCATGGCAAGCAATTTGTCGATATGTTTTTCACTCATCTTTTACAGTGTACTCGAAAATTTGCAAAAGAATAGTGCCAAAAACGGAATCGAGCCTCAAAACGTCGTGCCAGACAAACGTTAATGCCCATTGCGCCGAATTTCCGCCTCGAGACGGTCAAGCTTGACCTCGAGATCAATGTCTTTGGAAACCGCTTGGTCGAGCCAACTTTGCGGGGTGCGGCTCGAGCGCATTCGTTCGGCATGAATAACGGTACTGAGTTTGTCTCTGGCTTCGATAAGAGTGTTGTTGACGATCACATAATCAAATTCCCTGGCAAAACCGATGTCTTCAACCGCACGGTCTAATCTGCGCCCGATCACATCCAAATCATCTGTACCGCGCAACAACAAGCGCTGGCGCAACTCGGAAAGGGTTGGTGGCACGACTTGCACCAAAACCGATTCGGGCATCAAACGCCGCACATTGAGTGCACCGATCCGTTCAACATCAAGCATCACATCGATTCCAGCCTCGAGTTTTTCGACCACCGTTCGGCGCGGGGTGCCGTAATGGTTTCCAACAAATTCGGCGTGCTCGAGAAACCCGCCGCCGTTCAGATCATGAAGTTCGGTTTCAAATTCTTCGCGGGTTTTAAAGTAATAATCCAAGCCGTTTTGCTCGCCAGCTCGAGCCTTGCGGGTCGTCCAAGAGACGCTGAAGTGCATTTTATTGCCTTCCTGAATCAGGACATGCTGCAACATCGAACCTTTGCCGACGCCACTCGCGCCAGAAAGTACAAATAATATTCCTTGCCTCATCAGGTTATCGTAACCTTTTGGACGCAATTCACGCGAATGCGCGAGGGGTATTCCTAATTGAGACTTTTATCTAAAGTCACTCATATCAGAAGTCGTATACTATTCTCATGCCTGTGATTGCCCAGAACCAACAACTTTTGCAATACCTCAATCCCGAGGAACGCACGGCGCTCGAACGCATCTGTCCGCCGAGAAAATTTAAGCGTGGTCAAGCGATTTACCGCTATCAAGACCGAGCGGATGATCTCTATATTGTGCTCGAGGGAAAAGTCAAAATTAGCGCCCCGACCCCAGACGGTGGCGAACGCATTTTAAACGTGCTCGGACCAGGCGATTTCTTTGGCGAAAGCTTCCTGACCGGACTCGAACGGCACACCACCGACGCGGTATCCTTGACCGATCCTGTGGTTGCCAGCCCCGTGTGCTTGGACAAACTGCTCGAGTTGACCCAGAAGCAACCACAGATTGCCCTGGCTTTGGCAAAAGTGCTGGCGCACCGCGTCCAGGAACTTGAGACGCAACTCGAAGCCACCACCGCCCCAGTCACCGCGCGGGTTGGCGGGGCAATTTTGGCGTTTGGCAAACGGTTTGGCGAAAATACGAATGGCAGAATTCAACTGAAACTTGATTTAACCCATGAAGAACTGGCGGCTTTTGTCGGCAGCACTAGGGTTACCGTCACAAACGCGCTGGGCGAGTTGCGCGATTTGGGATTGGTTGAGGGGACTCGAGGGTTATACGAAATTCAAGAAGTCCAACTCGAGAACTTTATCGAAACCCAAAACGCGATGTAAACCAAATTTTCGGCTGCTTGCCTGCACTCGAGATGCTCGGGTTTGATACTGGAGTAAAACTTGAAATTGAAGTTCTTATTGTTGGTTTTGAGTGTTCCACTGGCGTTGGCGCAAAGTGGAACAAAGCCTGTCGCCACAGCGGTTCAAGCCAAAAATTTGACTCAACCTGCGGTTAAACCAGCCCAGCAAATTAACCCCATTCGACCAGAAATTCCGACCGCATTGCAACCTCGAGCGCCAGGGCAGAACAGTCCGCAGGCGCTCAACCGGATTCCAACCAACCCTTCGATTCCCGAGATTAAAAAAATCGAATATGCCAGCAACGGCTTTATCGAGGTGGCTCACGCCTTAATACTGATTCCTCGAAAAGAAGACAACATTGAACGAGAATTGGCGTTTGCTTTTGCCGCAGTCCAACGGGCTTTTAAACAACGTCCGGCACTCGAGGAAGTCGATTTTAGTATTTTCCAAAAAGAATCCTATGGCGGCGCTGGCGGTCCGTTGCCGCGCATGACAGGCAGCATTCTAAAAACCCAACTGTCAATATTTCTAAAACTTCAGGTAACTGACCTGAAACGCTTTGATCGAATCTGGCTCAACGATGACCGCAAACGATTGGCTTTAAGGCAAGCGACCACCGAACAAGAGACAGGATTAAACTACAGTGGGGATATCAGCGGACTAAAACGGCAACAATCCAAGCAACTGCAACTTGAGGGCGGCATCAACGATGGCTTATTGTTTCACGGCAGCCCAACCCAGCCGATTATTGCCCTGACGTTTGACGACGCCCCGCACCCATTGTACACCCCATTGCTGCTCGACATTTTGCGGCGCACGCACGTCAAAGCTACTTTTTTTTGCATTGGTCGCAATGCTGTCGCATACCCGTACTTTGTTAATGACATGGTGAAATCTGGTCATGAAATTGCAAACCACACCTACCACCATGTGCGATTGATTGGTTTAAGTGCAAGTGTTATTGCTGAAGAACTCGAGACGACCAGCAAAATTTTAAGAGGCATTTCAGGGCAACCTATAAAATTTTTCCGTCCACCAGGAGGGCGTTACTCGAGTCAGGTCTTGCAAAGCGCCTTTAATGAAGGTTTGATTACCGCCTTCTGGACCGATGACCCCGCCGATTTTCGCAACACAGGTGAAGCAACCCTTGAGAAAAACCTGGTGAAGCACTTACAATTTGGGGATATTATTTTATTGCACGACAATGTTCTTGACAGCATTCAAGTGCTTCCAAAATTTTTGAACGCCGCTTTTGAACGTGGAATTCAAGTGGGTAGTATTACTGGAATGCTCGATGGAATCTAAAGTTTAGGCTGTAAAACTCTAAAATTTTTCACGAAGTGCTGATTGGTTTATCAAGACTGTTCAAATAAACTCGAGCCACTCAAGGACATCATAATCCCAGGAAAGACTTGATTGATGCGCAACGAAAAAAAACAAATCTCGAATCGCAATTGGCTATGGCGCGGCATGGTGTTCCTCAGTTGCTTGACTGTGGCTGCCCTTGCGGGTCCACGTGAACGATACGGTTATCGGGTACTCTCCCAGGTGGATAATCCAAGCAATACCTATTTGCTCGGCGAACGCGGTTGGTTGGCAGTCGAGAGCGAACTGAGTGAAGGTTACGCTGCTCGAGTTGGTACGCAGACCACCAGCGAAATGCTAACCAAGGTCAGTCGATGGTTGCGGCTTAAAAACATTCCATTGGTGGTTGCTATCGTTCCCAACAAAACCAGGTTGTACCCTTATGCCTTTTTTCCAGGTGGACACCTCGAGCAACCGCAACGCTCGGATTACGGCAAGCTGTACCAAAATTTGCAAGATGCCGGAGTCCAAGCCATCGATCTGGCAACCAAAATGCGCAATGCTGCGGTATGGAAATCGGGTCTGTACTACCGCTGGGATTCTCATTGGAACCAGACCGGCTCGGGACTTGTCGCCAAACTGATCGCGCAGTACGTGAATCAAAACGGTTGGCGCAAAAAACTACCGACTGTCAAATTTAAACTGGAGCCAGACGGTAAACGCCGCAAGACCCCGACCGATATTCCAGATAAACACCTTAGCCTGAACGGTTTTGTGCTCGACGATTCGGCAAAAACCCGACTGGGCATACTGCCACCCGCCAATGAAACCTACCAGTTGTTCAAAGCCGTCGCGCCAGTCTCAGGCTCGAGTTTGTTTGAGGATGCGCCAGCCACGGTTTTGATCGGTACAAGCTTCAGTGCCGAGGTCAACAAGCACGCCTTTCCTGACAATTTAGAGGTTGCCCTGCAAAGCCCTGTTGCCAATGTCTCGATTCCTGGGGGTGGTATTGCCACCAGTGCGGGAGAATATTTCACCAGCGACGCATTTTCTGAGAATCCACCAAAATTGATTGTCTGGGAAGTTCCAGAATATATTTACCGTACCGCCACGGATAAAGTCAGACATTTAAGCCAAACGCTCGGACCTTGGATTTTAGGCGATTGCGGTAAAACTGGAATCTCGAGTAGCCTTAAAAATGGTGTGCTGCAATTTGCCAAACCCAGCTCCCGAAGTGGTGGGTATTTGCACACTCGAATCACTGCAAGTGGTGTCAGCGAAATTGAATTGCGTTTCTTGGCAGCAGATAACCAGCGTAAAGCTCTAACCATCACTCGAGCCGACGACGACAACCCACACGATCTGAACATTGCTCTGCCAGACGGTCTAAATGTTAGCTCGCTCAGTGTGGTCGCAAGTGACGGCGATGTCAACCCAAAACTCGAGAACACCAAAATCTGCCCTATGAAATAAACCCTATGAAATAAATTCAGCAAAATTAGGACTTCATTTAAAATTCATCAGGTTTGTTCAAACTCGAGACAAAGTGCTTTGAAAGGACCCATGAAACCCACCAAGATTTTGAGCCTGTTGATCACCATGACACCGATTGCCCTGGCGCAAGGTTTGTACGCTCCAGAACCACCTCCCAACTCGAGCTTCGTTCGAATTATTAACGCGGAGTTGGGTGCATCACCGATTGCCGTCAAGCTTGACGGCAAACCGTGGATTGCCGCACTGACCGCCCAAGGGATACTGCCTTACGAAGTGTTGAAGGCAGGCGATCACAGCTTTGAAATGCAAAGTGGAGCCAGCAAAACCAGTGTCACGCTGTCCGCTAAAGCGGGTAAGTTTTACACCATGGCAATTGTCGGCGCGAGCAACAAATTGAGCGTCAAAACCTTTAACGACAAAAAAATTTCCAACAAAGTCAAAGCGCAATTGCTCGCCTATAACTTCTCGAGCCACCTAATCAGCATCAAAACAAACGATGGCACAAACGTTTTTAAAGATTTAAAACAAAACGCCAGTCAAGACATTTTGGTCAACCCGGTCAGCATCACGTTTGATGCTTACGCCAACAACCAGAAAAACTCGAGTTTTAAACTGCGATTGCAATCGACGCAGTCGTACTCGTTTGTGGCGTTTCAGTTGGGCGACAAAACCAAGGTGGTGGCGGTCAACAGCACGACCACGCCATTGAAAAAGTGAACCCTGAGTCAAATCGGAATAGGATAACCCATGAAGCAACCCGCCACAATCATTGTTTTGCTATTCTCGAGTTTGATGTTTTTGCAAACAGTTGTCTTCTCGCAAAATACGGCGACACCAGTGCAAAGCTATAAAATCATTAACACCTTCATTCACGACCCTACCGCGTATACTCAAGGATTAATCTATAAAGATGGAATTCTGATCGAAAGCACTGGACAATATGGTCAAAGTGATATTCGTAAAGTCAAACTCGAGACAGGACAGATCATTCAAAAACGAGGGCTTCCAGCCAATGTCTTTGCCGAAGGACTAACGTACCTAAATAGTAGATTTTACCAACTGACTTGGACTGCTAAAACCGCGTTTGTTTACTCGAGCAACCTGACACTCCTCAAAACCATACCGTATGACACCGAAGGTTGGGGATTAACCACCGACGGTAAGAACTTGATTCAATCCGACGGGACAAGCACGATTTACTACCGCAATCCGACCACCTTCAAAACCTTCAAAAAACTCGAGGTCACCGACGCTGGAAAACCAATCGAGAAACTCAACGAACTCGAGTGGGTGGGCAACGAAATTTGGGCAAATATCTGGCAGACAGACCGCATCGCTCAGATCAACCCTAATACGGGAAAAGTTAATGCTTGGATTGACTTGACTGGTTTAAAACCAAAATTTGGCACTCAAGATTCTGACGCCGTTTTAAACGGAATCGCCTATGATGCGGCGTCAAAACGCATTTTTGTAACCGGAAAATACTGGGCATTTTTATTCGAGATCGAAATCAAATGAAACAGGCTCGAGGGTTCAGGCTCGAGCCATGATTTTCTTGAAGTTGCTGCTGGTGTTGTTGGGAATTGGCTTTGCTGTGATGGTCTGGCGCAGCCAACGCCACAAACGTCTTATAAAAAACGCAAAACAATTTGGGCTATCGAAAAGTAAATCAGTAAACCCGTTGCGTCCATCACCGTTGCCAA